>JAFQDN010000069.1 GCA_017415995.1 Akkermansia sp.
ATGCCAAGGACGTCTTCGGCATCGAGGCTGAGGCCACCGACATCTACGGCGGCACCATCAACCACGAGGGCTACAAGTCTGTCGCAAAGCAGCTGGCTGATGCCTTCGGCTTTGAGAAGGTTGCCATCACCCTGCGCGAGAGCCACTCCGCTTTTGACAACGGCTGGTCTGCAATGCTGTATGACGGCACCGACTACTGCTTCTCCAAGAAGTATGATCTGCACATCATCGACCGCGTTGGCGGCGGCGACTCCTTCGGCGGCGGCCTGATCTATGCTCTGCTGAGCGGTAAGTCCACTCAGGAAGCTGTGGAATTTGCTGTTGCCGCTTCCGCTCTGAAGCACTCCATTGGCGGTGACTACAACATGGTTACCGTTGCTGAGGTCGAGAAGCTGGCCGGCGGCGATGGCTCCGGCCGTATCCAGAGATAATTCTCTGCGCCATAACAACGAACCTCTGCCCGGAAACCCGGGCAGAGGTAACTTTCGATTTAGGAGTATCACCATGAAAGAATTTATGAACAAGGATTTTATCCTGGAAACTCCCACCGCGCAGCATCTGTACCACGATTATGCATGCAAGATGCCGCTGGCTGACTATCACTGCCATCTGAATCCTCAGGAAATTTACGAGGATCGCCGGTTCAACAATCTGGCCGAAGTCTGGCTGGGCGGTGAGAATCCTGATGGCACCTTCGCCGGTGACCACTACAAGTGGCGTGTCATGCGCAGCAACGGTGTAGAAGAAAAGTATGTCACCGGAATGTGCGATCCCTTCGAGAAGTTCCTGAAGTTTGTCGAAGCACTGGAAATGGCCATCGGCAATCCCATGTACCACTGGTGCCATCTGGAGCTGCAGCAGTTCTTCGGTGTTACGGAGCCCCTGACCACCGAGAGCGCCAAGCGTATCTGGGATCACTGCAACCATCTTCTGCAGAATGACCCTGACATGACTGCCCGCGGTTTGATCCGCAAAGCAAATGTTGCCTTCATTGGCACCACCGATGATCCCATCGACTCTCTGGAGTGGCACGAGAAGATCGCTGCCGACCCCACCATTGAGGTTGTTGTCGGTCCCTCCTACCGTCCTGACAAGGCAGTAAACATTCACAAGGCTGGCTGGCACGAGTACATGAAGGCCCTGGCTGCTTCTGTTGGCAAGGCAAACCTGGCCAACATGCAGGAGGTTCTGGATGCTCTGCTGGAGCGTCTGGAGCACTTCAAGTCCCATGGCTGCAAGGCTTCCGACCACGGCCTGGACTATGTTCCCTTTGTCAACTATACCGTCGAGCAGGCCGATGCCGTCTACCAGAAGGCATTGAAGGGTGAAAAGCTGACTGTGGAAGAAATCGAAGGCTATCAGACCGTGATTCTGCTGACTCTTGGCAAGGCTTACCATCGTCTGGACATTGCCATGCAGCTTCACTACTCCTGCCTGCGCAACAACAACCAGCGGATCTTCAAACTGCAGGGCGGCGATACCGGCGTGGATGCCATTGCCCAGAACACCTGCGGTGGCAACATCTCCCAGCTTCTGTCCGCACTGGACGAGGCCGGTGCTTGCCCCAAGACCATCCTGTACTCCCTGAATCCTGCCGACAATGCCCAGCTGGGTACTCTGATCGGCTGCTTCCAGGGACCCGAGGTGCCCGGCAAGATTCAGCAGGGCTCCGCATGGTGGTTCAACGATCACAAGGTAGGCATGGAAGAGCAGATGAAGTCCCTGGCAAGCCTGGGTCTGCTGGGTAACTTTGTCGGTATGCTGACCGACTCCCGCTCCTTCCTGAGCTATGCCCGTCACGATTACTTCCGCCGCATTATGTGCAACCTGGTGGGCAACTGGGTAGAAAACGGCGAGTACCCCAACAACGAGGCTGCTCTGAAGCGGATTGTGGAAGGCATCAGCTTCCTGAACGCAAAGCGCTACTTCGGACTGTAATTCTTCAAAAATTTATGCGGGGAATGGATTTCCATTCCCCGCATTTTATTCCTTTTCCACTGGCTCTGGGAGGGCTTTTCCCTCGCTGAAGCGCTCCCGGGTCTTTCTCGCGGCTTCGATGAGGCTCTGAAATTCTCCGGAGAGGATTCGCCGGATATTCCCGTCGGTGCTCAGAGTTTTGAGGTAATTGCCGATGTTCTTTGGATGGAAAATGTCCCATGCGTTTTCCACACCGCCCGTACCCAGAAGAGCAAACATGGCATCCACAAGCTGATTCCGTTCCTGATTGGACATATCCGCAAACCATGTCTTGATAGTGGCATCCAGGAAACGGGAATCCGCTGTGATTTCCTCCATCTGCACAAAACCGGGACCCATAACGGCCCATGAATAGGGGTCATGCTGCAAAAGTCCCACCGTCTTGCTTTTGATTACCATGTAGGGTTCCTCATGCTCCAGCAGCATACCGATAACCGAGGACTGGGGAATAAATGTCCGAATCCGGGGAACCATGCGCAAATAGCCGGGATCCCCCATCATATACTGGGTAAAACCGGGTCCATCATTGTTATAAATCTCCAGAATCTGATCCTGGACCATGGGAGAGCTTCTTGCCGCGGCAAATACCGCCAGATTACCACCCTTGGAATGGCCGCCCAATCGAAGGGGAATGGAATACTCCGCTGCCACTTCCCGGGTATATTGCAGCGCCAGACGCTGGGCAGGAATGGTCTGCTGGAAGCTCATATTAAAGTCTTCCTTCCAGCCTACAAGGGTATCATCTGTACCCCGGAACGCAAGAAATGCCGTTCCATCATCCAGCAGGAAAGTCACTGCCGCAAACTGGGTTTCCTGTGCCGGGATCAGCAGGTCCCGGTAGCATACCAGCCGGGTAAAGCCAAAGCGGACCGTAGCCGCTGCGGCCTTGAGCAGCTCCAGATCGTTTTTCACACGGACACGATCCTCCGTGTCTCCAAGTGTGAAAAAGTACTCTGCTGCATCCCGCAGCAATTCCTGCCGATTGGGTTCCTGCTCTACACTGCCGCCATATTCTATATAGGCAAGGGCTGAAAAAATCAGGGCATCCACCGCATTGGGTGGTGACTGGGTAAAAGTCAGATCTCCCCGCCATTGAAGATAATCAAATACATTGGCCATAAGGCGCACCTCCATTGCCTCCCCATACCGGTTCTTTCTTATCCTAACCATAGCACAGATTTATGAATAATTCTACCATAACGTGGCAGGGACTTTCCGATGTACAATTTTTTCTGAAACCAATTCATACGTCATCGGTGCAACACCTTTCCTATTATTGACAAATATCTCACAAGAAAGTAAAATAGGGAATATCAAACCGTTCGGGAGGAATATTTATGGAACTCACAAGAGAGCAGGCACTGGCTCTGCTGCAAAAATACAACAAGGAACCCTTTCACATTCTCCATGGTCTAACCGTAGAGGGTGTCATGCGCTGGTTTGCCCAGGAACTGGGTTATGGCGATGCGGTAGATTTCTGGGGCCTGTGTGGACTGCTCCACGACGTGGACTTTGAAATGTATCCAGAGGAGCATTGCAAAAAGGCACCGGCGCTGCTGGCAGAGATCAACGCATCCGATGCAATGGTCCATGCGGTCTGCTCCCATGCTTACGGAAGCTGCAGCGATGTGGAGCCCCTGCATCAGATGGAGAAAGTCATGTTTGCTGTGGACGAATTAACCGGTCTGATCGGCGCTGCTGCCCGGATGCGCCCTTCCAAGAGTGTCATGGATATGGAGCTGAGCAGTCTGAAGAAGAAGTTCAAGGACAAGAAATTTGCCGCCGGCTGCTCCCGGGATGTAATCCGGGAGGGTGCAGAGCGGCTGGACTGGACCTTGGATGATGTTATGGAAAAGACCATCCTTGCCATGCGCAGCTGTGAAGCCTCTGTGGCGGAAGAGTACACAAAACTCTGTGGCTAAAAATACAAAACCCGGAAGTCGGCTGCAGCCGCCTTCCGGGTTTTGTTTTACTGAATCTGTTTCAGGGGCAGGATATACTGCTCACGGCGGCGGGTACGCTCACCGATATAGGCTTCATCGTTGCCTGCATGAACTTCACGCAGATACTCATAATGGTTATGCAGAATGGCTGCATTGGTTCTTGCCAACATCATAACTGCAACAGAGGAGCAATGGTCGGAAACACGCTCCAGATAGGTCAGCGCTTCCATAAAGACCAGACCACTGTTAACAGAACAGGTGCCGGACTTCAGACGCTTGGTATGGCGGTCACGGAGAATCATAACCATATCGTCGATGGTCTCTTCCAGAGGCTCAATACGCTTTGCTGCCTCATTGTCATTCCGGATAAAGGCATCCACTGTAATGGCAAGCACCTCATTGACGGCTTCACAAATCAAATGCAGTTCCTTTATGGCACTCTCGGAGAAGGAGGCACCCTCCTGGTCCATACGCTGGGCAAGCTCCACAAGATTGGTACCATAGTCGCCGATACGCTCAAAGCTGGGAACCGTCTGCATCAGCATATCCACCTGACGGTCTTCCGCTTCCGTTTCGATGACCTTGCTCAGGCCAATCAGGAAATGGTCCGCCCGGTCAGCAAATCTGTCCAGATTGTCCTCATCGGTTTCGATAATGGGCAAGGCAATCATATCCCTGGTCAGCAAAACATCGGCGCATCTCTTGAAATTCTCCCTGGCAATAATGCCCATGGAAGACACCGCCTTACTGGCCTCAGAAACTGCAACAGCAGGAGAAATGTACAGCTTTTCGTCCAGAGTATACAGCTCGGGATGATTATGGGGCTTCTCCTTTTCCTCTTTCACAACCAGCAGGGAGAGCTTCACCAGCCAGTCAGCAAAAGGAATCAGGATGATTGCAGTAATCAGATTGAAAACTGTCTGGAAATTGGCGATTCCGCCGCTATCCACAGTTGCCACCCAGAATTCGGCGCCAAAAGCAGCCATTCTTTCCAGAATGGTCATGACAATCATAAAGAGAACCGTACCAATGGTGTTGAACGCAATATGCACCACGCCGGTACGCTTTGCATCCTTGGAGGAGCCGATGGAACAAACCATGGCAGTTGTAACGCAGGTACCCAGATTGATGCCCATAATGATGGGATAGGCCATGGAAAATGTAATTCCCGAGTTGGGGACGGAGGCCACCGTCTGAAGCATACCCACCGTTGCAGAGGAACTCTGAACGATGACCGTAAGTACAAGACCGAAAAGAATGCCAAACAGAGGATTCGTGAGGAAACCTACAAAAGTGGTAAAGGCATCGGTACCAATCAGCGGTTTGACACCGTCTGTCATCAGATTCAGACCCACGAACAGCACACCAAAGCCAATACAAATGTCGCCGATGGGTTTGGATCCCTTGCTTTTGATGAACATCAGCAGAACAATACCAATAACCAAAGCAATAGGGGCAAGTGTATCCGTATCGAACAGCCAGAGCAGCCAGCTTCCGTCGGACTCAATAGAACCAAGACGGATAATCTGGGCAGTAATGGTAGTGCCGATGTTGGCACCCATAACAACGGACACTGCCTGCTTCAGGTTCAGAACACCTGCTCCGATCAAGGCAACCGTCAGAACGATGGTTGCAGTGGAACTCTGAATAACCGCAGTCACCAGTGCACCGGTAATAACACCCAAAAGGACGCTTCCTGTTACCTTTTCCAGAACACGCTTCAACGTCTCACCGGAGCTGTTTTTCAGGCCATCGCCCATCAGCTCAATACCATACAGGAACATGGCCAGACCACCAAGAAGCTGAATAATGGCACTTAAAATTTCCATAAGAAACTCCCAATATTTCTATGTATATTACCTACAAAAGGCACGGTACTATTATATATATTTTATACAAAAAAGTACAGTAACAAAATCGAAGTAAAATTTGCCCATTCTAACGTTATTTTTTGACAGAAACAACAATTATTTTCCGGTTGAGCCGAAACCACCGCCACTGCGGATGGTATCACTCAGTTCCTCCGTCACCTCATAGGAAGGCTGCAGGACAGGGGTAATGACAAACTGGGCGATTCTTTCACCATTTTCAATAGTCTGAGGTCCAGTTCCATGGTTATATAGCACAACGGTGATCTCTCCCCGGTAATCGCTGTCCACCACGCCCACCTTATTGGCAGGGGCAAGGCCACGCTTGCAGGCCATGCCACTGCGGGCATAGATCAAACCTGCACAATTCCGGGGAACCTCCAAGGCAATTCCGGTAGGAATAAACGCCGTGGCGCCGGGGGCAATGATAACAGGTGCATCCAGACAGGCATAGAGGTCAGCACCGGCTGCTTCCACGCTGCCATAGGAGGGAAGCTTTGCTCCCTCCCTGAGAATTTTTACACGTACAGATTCCACTACTTTTTCTCCTTTTCTCCCTGCCAGTCCTGCCACAGCACCACAGTGCCGGAGGCAAGGGATGCAGGAACATCAATCAGCCGCTGGTTCTCCGAGCCGCGAAAACGCAGGGACAGGTTTTTCTTTGCCAGAATAAAGGGACCATCCACCAGCACATCCAGATAGCTGAGATACTCCCTTGTAATTTTCCAGTCTCCAAGACGACCGGAAAGGATATCCCTGTCAAACAAATAGCCTGAGAAGGCCCAGACCGTCTTTTCCGGATAGGTTTCTTTCACCTGCCGCAGCAATTCCACCACGGCTTTCTGATTCTGAGGTTCAAATGGTTCACCGCCCAAAAGGGTCAGCCCCCGGATATAGGAAGGGCGGACCCTCCATTCAGGGGCGCCGTATTCTGTACGGCCGACGCGATATGCGCACTGCGGTGAAAGTCCGCGCGGAGCCGCGATGATGCGGAATCGAGCTCCGGGGATAGACGGCATGACCGTAGAGGAACTGGAGCGATGGCTGAGCACCCACATGGCAGATTATCAACTCCTCAAACGCTGATTGGAAACCGCCGTATGCGGTAATTCGCACGTACGGTGGTGTGAGAGGGGGACGAAAGTCCCCCTACTCGATAAAAAAATCAATTGCAGAATCAAAAATCAGACCATCCTATTAATCTGCGTGATGGTAGCGGCAGGAGCTTGTTTGGCATTGGGGCAGGTGAGGCTCCAAGTAATTTCGTGCGCGCCTTTTTTGAGGTTGTAGAGTAAGAGCGCGTTTAAGGGGCCGGATTTGGGGGTGTTTTTTTGTAAGATGCAAACGCCTGCAGGGCCATCGGTGAGCAAGCGTTCGCCGTTGTAGTTCGGGATGCTCAGGTAGAGGGCATAGATGCCATCCTGCGGGGCATCGAGGACGATGGAAGCAATGCAAAGCTCATTATTTTTGCGGCGCTGAGCATTCCATTTGAGTTGGAGATTATCCGGGGTGCAGGCGCGAGAGGGAACGGAGGGCAGGGGCTCACGCACCAGCAGACGCAGTTTTTTTATTTTTGCTGCGCGTTTGTATGTTTTGTAGGTAATGAAGCTGATGGGCAGTATGCCAATGGATACCCAGGAAAAGCATGAGACAAGAGCCAAGCTTGTGTGCCCTAAGCATAAAATGATGATGAGATAAAGGCTGAATAGTCCCGTAACGGCAAGTCCTGCCCAGAACCCCAAAATCATGGCCGGGAAGAGCAGGAACATGATGGTGTAGCGCAGAAAATATTTCAGGTTCAACGGGGTGCCTTTCAGGAATTCCTGCCTCACGATTGCTTTATAAAGTTTGCTCAGCTCGGTCTGTGGGGTATCTGCATCAATTTTCATGGCAAAAATCAGTTGATATGAGTGGTGCGTTGTTTCAGAATGTGGTCTGCCAGAACAATCCAGGCCATGGCCTCCACCACGGGGATGGCGCGGGGGAGCACGCAGGCATCATGGCGGCCTTTGCCCCGGAGGGTAACTTGCTCGTGGCAGTCGTTGACGGTATCCTGCTCCAGCATGAGTGTAGCTGTAGGTTTGAACGCCAAACGCAGGTTAATATCCTCCCCGTTGGAGATGCCACCCTGAATGCCACCGGAGTTGTTGGTGCGGGTGCGCACGCGATTACCCTCCATGTAAAAGGCATCATTATGCTGCTGCCCGGTGAAGAGTGGCGCGGAGAACCCACTGCCCACTTCGAATCCTTTGCAGGCGGGAATACTGAGCATGGCATGGGCCAAGGTGGCCTCCAGTTTGTCGAAAACGGGGTCGCCGAGCCCGACGGGGCAGTTGCGGACGGTGCAGGCTACGATGCCCCCGAGGGAATCCCCTTGGGCGCGCGCGTTGCGTATGGCCTCGGCCATAGCTTCGGCGGATGCGGCATCGGCCGTGCGAACAATGTTGGACTCCACCGTGGTGGCATTTACCAGTTGCGGTTCGACGGGGCAAATGATGTTGTGGATTTGCTGAACCCAAGCCACAACCTCCACCTCCGGGTAAAGTTGTTGCACTACGGCTTTTGCAACGGCTCCGGCAGCTACTCGGCCGATGGTCTCGCGTGCGCTTGCGCGCCCTCCTCCGGCCCATGCGCGTATGCCGTATTTGGCATCGTAGCAGTAATCCGCGTGTGAGGGACGGTAGGTGTGCTGCATTTCATCATACGCGGAGGAGCGGTGGTCCTTGTTGCGGACGGATAACGCGATAGGGGTGCCGAGGGTTTGGCCGTCCAGAACGCCGCTGAGTATCTCTACCCGGTCTTCTTCATTGCGCGGGGTAACGATGTCACTTTGCCCGGGGCGGCGTCTATCCAACTGTTCTTGTATAAACTGCGCGCACAGGCGCACGCGCGCGGGGCAGCCGTCTATAACGACGCCGACCCCTACGCCGTGGGACTCACCCCAGGTGCTGATTTTGAAAACGGAACCGAATGAACTGGACATAATGCAGCTGCAATCATAGCGCAATAGCGGGACGAATGCAAGCCCTGTGTGTGACTTTCGCGCGCAATTTCACCGGCGGTAGTGGTTGAAGATTTTCCAATTTATCCATGCAAAATAGCCCATCATGAGGGTCATGAAAATCCCGCCGCCGGATACAAAATATATGGCGAGAAGTCCGCTGAGCACCATGCCTATGCCGGAGGTCATGCGCCGGTTTTTGCTGGCCGTGAGTAGTAATTGCCCTCCATCCATCGGAAGAATAGGCAGAAGATTAAACACTGTCCACCAAAAGCATATCATCAGGCTTACGGAAAAGAAACGCAGCACCACCGTGCTGAGTTCGCCACTTGCCACGGCGTTGTAGATATCCAAGATGTGCGAGAATGGCGCATGAATATCAGTGATGAAGCTAATGGGCTCCAGCAGATAAAAGGTGATGCCCGCCCATACGTTGCCGACCATGACTCCCAGGATGATGGCAAGTACAAGCCCCAATGCCAGTGAGGCCAGTGGCCCTGCCAATATCATCAGAAAGTGACTCTTGCTGTCGGGCATTCCCACCGGGTGGTGCGTAATCCCGCCCATGCCTCCTATAGTGATGCTGGGTGTGCACCGGGTGAAGTACCGCCCCACCAACGCGTGCCCAAACTCATGCGCCAACAGAGTCAGCATGCCGATTACGATAAAGAATATCATGACCTGTATGGCCTTGGCGTCATCTCCTCCCACGGATAAACCCAGTAACCCCAAGATGAGCCAGCTGAACGGTTGTATCTCTACAGGTATGTTGAAAAGTGTGAACCGAAGTGTGCCTTGTACGCTGTTATGTTCTCTCATGCACTCTTATTTACCCTAAATACCCCGTTTTTTCAATAAAAAAGCAATTTTTTTTAATTTTTTTGCAAAAAAAGCTTGCAATGTCTTCCGAAATGTTGTAAACTCTCCCCGCACCCCACCAAGGGGAGCAAAAACAAAATCCGGCGTAGCTCAGCGGAAGAGCGGGTGACTGTTAATCACTAGGTCGTTGGTTCGAACCCAACCGCCGGAGGAACTGAAAGGTTCAATTCTCATTCGAGAGTTGAACCTTTTTCCTTTTTTTGTGCTTTTGTCATAAAAAAAGCTTGCGTTGTCAAGGGGAAAATGCTAAACTTTGCTTGCGTGGAAAGTCAAGATAAATTAAAGTTGGATGTTAAGTTGTGGCTGAAAGCTAACAACTACAGTTACGCTTGGCTTGCTGAAAGATGCTATGTGACTGAGGCTACCGTACGTAATTGGATGGCTCGCAAGAGCATTCCGGAGGCCAAGGCTCATATTATCCGTGAACTTATCAAACAAGTTCCGCTTACTCTTCCCGGACGTGTTCGGGTACAGGAGGAAACTCGCGTTACGATTGAGATGGATCAGGAAACCCGCCGCTTGCTGGAAAAGCGCGCTTTTGCTCAGGGTAAGACCCTCTCCGAGTTCCTTGCTGACGAGGTTGCTAACCTCGGTGCAGAGTAAGCTCTCGGTTGTTTTGGTTCGGCAGGTTGCGTTGTAAATGTAGTACGGGTGAGGTGTGTACCGACCACTCGTATGGGAATGTGCTATGGAATGCGCGAGTGTGCTTCAATAACACTCGGTAATGATTGCCCGCGTTGCGCGGAGTGTTTTCAATCGGGCAGGGGGGAGCTTTTCTTCGTGACGTCTATTTGTGCCGGGGTACCATGCTGCCCGGGGCAGAGTTCATGAAGTCCTCGGGAGTTCATCCATAATAACGGCTCGATAAACTGAAAAATAGTAATTGACATTTATAACGAAAGGGCTATAATAACGAAGTCTCCTCTTTTAATCGAATAATCGTTTTCTTTCGGCTATGATTCTGATATTAACACACAGTAACGACGAGTTGGTCAATATGGTAATGCCGCTGTTTGCCGGACGTACGGAAGTGTTCCGTTTTAACTTGGATAGATGGCGTGAATATAGCTGGAATATAAGCCCGCAGGGGTACGAAATTGAGAACCGAGCCGGAGAGGTGTGCAGCGAATCGGGGGTGAAATCCGTGTGGGTGCATGATATGAAGTTTGTGCCGGAACGAGTGGATATGCCCCTGGGGGGCAATGCTGAGACGTGGAATCGGGAGGCTGTGTTGAAAACATGCCGTGCAATATGTGAGCTTGCTGCAGAGCGCGGGAAGCTTGTGTTTGCTGCTCAGGCTCTGCGCGAGGCGTGGAGCCCGCTCCGCCAGTTGCGGGCTGCGTCTGCTTGGTTTGCCATTCCTCAAACAGAGGTGCTGTACCGTTGTGCTCCGTCTATTCCGAAGCCGGTATTGAGTAAAAGTTTGTGCTCGGGCTGGGCGTACTCCCCGGCTATCAATAAAACTGCTCGGATTGAGCCGGATATGGTCAATATTGATGACCAATGGTACTTGCAGCAGGAGGTTGAGGCAGATGAACAGTTGTGTGTGTATTGCATTGCAGGTAAGTTGCTGGCTTTCCGCTGCTCTCTGAAAACGAGTAATCTCTACTCCGCGTGTTCGCTGGGTGAGGCGGATGCAACCGCTGTACGTGAGCTTGTGGATCATGTCGGCTTGGAGTTTGCGCTTATTAAGTTGCTCCGCAAAAAACGTAAGTCCGTATTCCTGGAATGGAGTGAGCTCCCCGGTGTTTTGTGCTGGAAAACGCAGGTTGCCGCAAAATCAGTGCTGCAAGCTATTGCTGATGCCGTTTTGCTGAAAAATTAATTCTCTCGGATAAATAAAGATGCAAATGTAGCATAATATATAAAAATGTAATGAAATGTAGCGATGTTGTGCTGTTTTGCCTTTATTAAATGCTTGCATGCGTCCGGGGCTATGTGCTATACTCGGGGCGTCTGTTGAAGAGTAGTGAATAATCATGGCTAAGATGTATCCGGCAAGGTTCCCTGATTCCCCTGAGGGGGATTCCGGGGTGGTGGGGGAACGCCTGGTGTATGAGGCACTCAGTCGGCTCCCGGATGACTGGACAATTATTTACAATTGTTGGCGGCACGTGTTTGTGCAGAAAAAAGGCTGTGAGAATGAGCTGCACCATTCCTATGAGGCAGACTTTGTGCTGCTGATACCCGGGCACGGTATTTTGGTGCTGGAGGTAAAAAATTGGCTGCATGCCAAGGTGGAAAATGGCTGCTGGTTGCGTGGCCGGAAAGACGGAACGGGGTATAAAACCGTGAAGTATGGCAGCCCGCTCAATCAAGCATACTTGGCTTGCCTTAATTTGCAGACCGAACTCAAGAAAAACTTTCGCTGGGGCTTACAGGATAACCCGAATATGGAGTTCCGCTGCGCTGTCTTTTTGTTAGGCAATGTGGAAAATTACGTCGGGCTTGCTGAGGTGCCGGCAGATGCGCGGGCGGTGGATGTACAAAAAAGCCCCAAGCGCTATCGGTACACCCCGCGTAATGAGGTGTATGAGCGCTTGTATCTTTGTGGCAGTGATAAATTGGAACATGGTTTGCAGCAACATTTAGAGAGTCTGTTTTGCTTCCGTAATGCCACTACTGCCGAGGAGCTGGATGATGTTCGCCGTTACCTGTTGCAAAATATGGTGATGCAGGTGGATGCCGCTACTGCTACGCACATTATCAATAACGCCGCAGCCCCTCTGTTTTCCATTCTGCCTATGCTGGAGGAATCATCAGGCGGTGTGCATGTAAAAGGTTGCGCCGGCTCCGGTAAAAGCAGCATGCTTTGTGCTGAGGCGGCAAGGTTGGCTCGCGCCTGCGCCGCTCGCAAAAACGGAGAACGTGTGCTGGTGCTTTGCTTTAACCTGAATTTGGCAGAATACTTGCGTAGTAATAAAGAGTTGGTGGCGGCCGGGGTGCGGCGGTTCGATTCTTCCTCCTGTTTGGTGTTGGATAATTTTCACAACGTCGCGAATTTGCTTTGCAAGTGGTGTGGGCTGCCGACTACGGACCACCGAAAATCCCTGCCTCCTGATGTCCTGGAGTTACTCGCCGACCGATTGCTCGCCTCGGAGCGCTTTTCCGTTGATTATATCTTTGTGGACGAAGCTCAGGATTTTCCGAAATCTTGGTGGAAGGTGGTACGCGCCTTGCTCAAACCGAGTGGACGCTTGTACCTGTTTTCCGATGCCGGGCAAAAATTGTATGGCCGGGCAGACTCCATTCCGCCCCTTCCGGTTCAGTTGCGCCTCACGCGCAATCTGCGTAACTCTGCCCCCATCTCGGCATTTGCCACGGCAGCTTTGCCGCAAACAGCTCGCTCCTTTGTTGAAACGCTTCTGCTGCCCGGCCCGTCCGTGTGTGTGAAACCCGCTGCAGATTCATACGAGGCTCGCGCCCACGCTGTCAGACTTGCCATTGAGGAATTGCTGAATGAGGATTTTGCGCTGCATGATATTGTTGTGCTCACGCCCTGGCGCCATAACAATTCCCTTACGTTGCCGGTTCTCTCTGATATTGTGGATTTTCCGGCGCCGGACGAAACGCGCGAAAACGCAGATAAACGCCTCAAGCGCTGCCTCTCGCCCGGAGCCACCCGCGTGCTTGGTGAAACCGTTAAGGCGTTCAAGGGGATGGAAAGCCTTGCCGTCATCCTGACGGATGTCTCCGCTCCCAAGGATGACCCTTCCTCCGGTTTCACCACTGCCGAGTTTTATGTTGCCTGCACGCGCGCGCGGTTCAAACTCATCATCATTCCCACCACTTCCGGCGCCGAATTTGTGAGTCAGCTCCCCCTTTCTCCGCCTATTCTCGATGCGTGAGACTGACTGATTGCGCTGAATTGCAAACGCGTCTACTCCATAGCCTGTTTCCTGCGAGATGAGGGGGAAGAGAGGACCATGCCTTTATGGTAGCAGGGGCAGGGAAATGGTGGTGGCGACTATCCATGACAAGAGAGAGACTCCGAGCCATGGGAAAAGAGTGGTTCAGGAAACAGGGGGGGAGTCTCATTGCAAAGCGTAGTCTGTAAAGTTAGGAAACCGCAGCATGCCATAAAAGTCACGTGCGGTGGTGTGAGAGGGGGCGAAAGCCCCCTACTCGATTGCATTGGGGCGTTACTTTGCTCCGGCTGCGCGGAGCATGTCGGCAATTTCCGTCATACCTTGCCTCTCGGCGAATTCGAGAATGCTTATGCTGTCGTTCTCCGTGTCTATTGTTACATTGGGGTTGATGTCCGGGGCCGCCAGTAGATATTTAACCACCATCCGCTTAGCGCTCGGAGATGAGGATCCACTGCTGATGGCAATGGACAAGGGCGTGCGTGAAGTAGAGTACTCTTCGCTACTTAATACATGCCGTTTGTTGACATCCGCTCCTGCAATGATGAGCAATTGCACTAAATCACAATCACCTTTAAGTGCAGCGGAAAAGAGAGCATCATCATACTGCTTTTTCTTGATGCCTTTCTTCTTCAGTTGAGCCCGCGCCTCTTTTCGTGAGATTTGGGGTGATACGGATTCAGAAGCATCATCAGAACAAGAGACGAGGCTGATGCCGGTGGTCGGAATGATAAGCAGTGCCAGCAGTAGGGTGTGCAAAGTTTTCTTCATAAGTGATAACGGGGGACGTTAATTAATATCCATAGCCGCCATAAGAGTTGCCACCGCTGTAGCCGTAGGAGTAATTATTGTAATTGTTGTCTTGGTTGCGGCGGTATTGGCTATACCCGCGGGCTGCTGCGCCTGCTGCTGCACCGTAATTGCGGCTGCTGCGACCGGCTGAGGAAGCTGCCCTAGAGGCTGCTCTGGCTCCGGGGCAAGAGGTGAGAGACGTGGTGCATACGATGGCACCGAGGCACAACCCTAAGTATTTGAGGAGTTTGTTCATGATGTGTGAGAAAGTTGTTGGTATTGTATCGTAAAAGTTATGTAAGTCAAGTAATAAATAGAGAAAAGAGTGAAAATATGGGGTAATAGGTGCAAAAGTAACGGGGGTGCCGGGTGGGACTGCGGATAAGGGGGGATGTCAAAGAAGTCGCTGAATGATTGCTTGATTTTTTGTTGACTTTACAACGAATTAGGCTATAGTCATAACTATGGATACCAAGAGATTTGCATACATTTCCCGCTCTGCTTGGGCGGGCCAAATGGTGGGTGATGCCTTAGGTGCATCGGTTGAGGGGTGGCGCCAAGAGCGTATTCGGGGGTATTATCCCGATGGTTTGGATGTTATGCTGCCGGATTCTCCCATTTTCGGCTATCGCCCGGCAGGTTCCGTGACGGATGATACTCAGATGGCTTTGTGCTTACACCGTGCTCTTGAGGAATCCCGAGGATGGAATCCGCAGAAGACGATGGAGTGTTACCGGGAATGGTATGCTACGAATCCTCCGGATGTCGGTTGTGCCACTCGAGCTGCAATGGAGGGGTACCCTATGCCGCAATCTCAGGGGAATGGTACGCTCATGCGCGTGTTTCCCATTGCGCTGTGGGCGGCCTCTCACCCTGAGTTTGATTGGGAACGAGCCGCTCGTGAAGATGCTGCCTTGACTCATCCTAACCCACATAACGCGGATTGCAATGCAGTGTTCGTGTATGCTATGCTTCAGGCGACGGAGCAGGGGGCTACTCCGCAATCTGTGTATGCTGCCACTCTTGCTTGGGCTCGTTCGCAGTCTATCAGCCCGGTTGTGCTCAAAGCCGTGGAGGACGCCGCGACCATCCGCCCCGTCTGTGATTCCCGTAATATCGGTTGGGTGGTACTTGCCCTGCATGTGGCGTTGTATCAGCTCTTGCATGCTCCCGATTTCCGCGCTGCCTTGGTAGATGTTGTCTCCTCCGGGGGCGATACGGATACCAATGCCGCCATTACCGGAGCATTGTTGGCTACTCTGTATGGGGTGGAGTCTGTACCGGCAGACTGGTTGACCTGCGTGCGCGCCAATAACGGTGCAGAATATTCGGATTTGCTTCCCGGTTAATTCTGTGTTGTTTTCTTATTATTACCGCTATGCGTAAGCAAAAACTGTTGAGCTGCTTGGAGCAAAGTCGTGAGGTGATTAACGCTTGCATTCATGCGTTGCTTCATGAAAATGTGAGCGAGGATGATATGCAGGAGGGTGTGGAAATGCTGCAACAACTCCTCCTCGTGGCTGATGATGCTCTCCGCCGATCGGATTCATGCGTGTTATGCGAGGAGGATGAATTGCTTTATAACCGTTGCGTTGCGCTGGTTATAGCAAAGCAAAAAGCAAGCGCTTCCCTCTTGCAACGCCACCTCCGCATCGGGTATGGCAGAGCCGCCCTCATGATGGATGCTATGGTCAACCGTGGTGTTATCTCTCCGTCTTTGCGCTCTCCCAAACGGCATATGGTGCTTCAATAACCCGTTTTGTTTTTTGTGGTCAAAGAGTGTTTGGTGTGTGATAATCCGGGACTAAACGCTGGCAACGGATTGATTTAGACGAGTGCCTTCCGGGTGTAACTTTATACTTGATATTAACGATGAAAAAAATTGCACTTTATTTTTTGGGGCGTTGACTCTTGTTGCTGCTGCTCCCTACGAACCTCCATTTTACAATGAGGAACGTATTGAGCTGCCGGCTTGGGTTAAAGAAGAATTTCGAGACATAAATGCTCAGCTGCGTGATAAACTTTCACCAAGTGATCACTTAGAGGTGTTGAAAGGTGAGTATTATCTTTTTCATGATGTCCCTTCTCGTTCTCACGCGCTGCGAGGAATAAACGCAGATGGTTCCCGTAAGCATCAAGAACTGGTGGACCCGTATAAGTTGCGTGCCAAATTGCAGCTAATACTGAAAAATCCTGATAATGAAGTAACGTTTGCCCGTGCTCACTTTGTGCGCCCGAAAAAGGAGGGGGTGTTTTTTCGCGAGGATTTGCGCTATGCTGAGGCTGATTTGTATTGGGAGGCTGATTTGTATGTTGTAGGGCGTAGTTATAATGATGTGCACGAAACGGCTTCTATTTGTGATTTCTGGAATTCTCGCACGTGCCGTAGAGATACATCCTTTGCCATTCCTACTACTTGTTATCTTGACGGCGGTGGAGATGGTGCGCCGCTTTTTCGATTAAAGGGAACTGCTGTGTATTGCCCGGGATACTCTCACGGACGCGAATGCCGTAGTAAGATGTGGGCCGGTAGCTCGTGTGCTCGTTACCTTATAGCTCCGCAAAGTGAATCATTTGCTTCATCTTACTTAAATTCTTGGTGGTATGATGAAGAGGCTGATTTGCCCAAGACCGGAACTATGTGGAGTAAGTATGGTATTGAAGAAGATGAAATTTATGAAGCTCATCGAAACGCGGAAATATCAGATGCGGCATTACCTGAATTGGGAATGAAAAAACTTTCTGAAAGAACGAATGAGGAAATCATGCAGACTTTTGGTAGACGCAATTTGTTGCATGTCGGCAATTCTCTTATCTATAAAACTGAGCTTAGCAAAGGATGGAGTCTTGATGTCTCGTGTTTGAAGTATTTCCCTTATACCTTAAATGCCGTGTCGGATGAACATGATGATGTAAATCAACGCATAGACTCGGCATTGTCTCTCTACAGTGGGTATAATCATGTGCATGCATATGGCGCAGAAAGAAGACCTTGGAAAACAGCAATTTGCACTCCTGTATGTGACGGCGTGTCAGCTTTTGCTGTAGATGATGGACGCGGTTGGGCCGTGGGCGTATATTCATCAGATGGAATTGCAAGGTTGTTCCCCAAAATAGAAAAACTTCTCTCGGGAACCGGAGAAATGCATACTATTTTGCCGAACTTAGTCGGTTATGAAATGATGGAGTTTCGAGATGAGATTCTAGACCCTAGCGAGCCATTGAAAAAATATCGAATTATTAATCCTGAAAATATTATCTCACCGATAAAGGTGAGGCATATGCAGCTTGTTTCTGTTGATGATAACAAACTTTATCTGTTTGTTCATGCTGAAAGTGTGGCGAATAAAGGAGCAGAAGTCCTTCTGTTGGAAGTATCCCAAGATTGTGAAACCTTTTCAGTATTACGCCGTTGGGGCTATTCTCGTTCTCGCTTGCTTCCGTATTATCATGACGCATTGGGGTATGTGTTCATACCGGCGAGCAATGACAGCTATACGGTAAAGAAACTCCTGCCCGATGGCATGGATGAGGATTTAGGAACGCTTTTTGTGAACTCCTCAAAAGGGTATGCCTTTGTTTTGCCGGATGGTCGCTATGCCGGCAGTCCCGGCTGCGAGTCATTTTTGGGCTTTGGTGAAGGCGGGGTGTCTGTTGGTATGGAGGCTTTGGCGCCTTGGCGTAATCGACCGGCAGATGTGCTTGAGATGCTCGGTGGTAATGCGGATGATGTTGTTGCGTTGCGTAAAACAACTGAGCGTTGGCTGAAAAAGCAGGGCTATAATCCTCATAACATGCCGACTGAGCCTAAACCGGCAGATTTTGCTCAGTTGGATGTATGCCTGCCTCCTCTGTATGCTCAGTCTGCTCATTTGCAGGTTGAGGTGGAGTTGAAAACGTCTGCTCGCCGAGCTGTTACGGCATTAGAGGTGCGAGTGGATGGTGTGAAAGTACCGCAAAGCTGGGATGCTGATCTGCTGGTGCCTGCCGGGCAAAGTAAAAAACTTACAGTTAAGGTGCCCTTGGGCTTCGGTCAGAACTGGATTGAGCTTAAACCTGTTGATTCTTTAGGATTTGCCGGTGCTCCCTATCGTTTTCGCACGGTTTACAAAGGTGAATATGAGCCGGAGCTTTATGTGGTGACTCTGGGGGTATCTGATTATGCGGATGATAGCCTTGACTTGCAATATGCCGCAAAAGATGCTCGTGATGTGGCGGCTGCCTTTGCTGAATACTCGCCGCACCGTGTGCGTTCTCTGACCTTGACGGATGCGGAGGTAACTCCGACTGCTTTGGAAAAAGTCCGCGGTTTCCTGTCTTCTGCTACAGTGGATGATTGCGTGGTGCTGTACGTAGCCGGTCATGGTATGCTCAATGAGCAGCTGGAGTACCATTATGCGCCCCATGGATTTGATGCCGAACGTGTGTCGGAAACGGGGGTTCCCATGGATAAACTCCGTTCGTTCTTGTTGGATTCTCCCGCTCGCAAGCGACTCTTGCTCTTGGATACCTGTCATTCCGGCTCTGTGGGCGAGGAAGATATGGAAAAACTCGCTCTGAATGGAGTGCAATTGCCACCCGGTGTAAGAGCCATTCAGAATCGAGGCATGAAAGCAGTAAAGACTGATGTCGGCTTGGGTAATAAGAATCGTACCCGCCGTTATATAGAAGAGATGTTCAGTGCCTCCGTGGCAGAAGATGGTATCAGTGTGCTAGCTGCTTCCTCCGGCGCGGAGTTCGCGATGGAATCCGGTGAATGCAAAAATGGCATATTCACGACAGTTCTTCTGAATACCTTGAAAGATGCAACCTCTGCTGATTTCAATAAAGATGCCAAGCTGAGTTTGGGGGAGTTGCTGCATTACATTCCTCAGCAGGTTCGTAACATGACCGGCGGTTTGCAGTCTCCCTCTGTTCAGCTGGAGGAGAGCGTGCATCATTTGCCTATTTGTCTGGCACCGGCGAATTCTCCGCCGGTGGGTGATAACTCCTCTTCATCGGGGTTGCCGTCAGATAAGGTTCGTGAGCTGGTTCATGCGCATTTGGCTAATTATTCGGTCAATGATTTGTCGTTCATGCGTGCTATGTATGAGCCTGTATCCACTAATCTGTCAGATGGGGCCCGTGTAGATATTGATACCTTGCTTGCGGAACAACGCGCTTATAATGCCCGCTGGGTAAAACGCAAGTTGGAGCTGGTAGATTACGCCTATCGAGGGCGTCGCTTGGAGATTCGTTGCCGCTATACCTGTACCAATACTAAAGGAAAAACTGTGCGTGGCTATTGCAAAACTACATATTGCTTTTCTGAAAATGGTCGAGTTGAGAGCTTTGCTGATGATTCGTCCTCTAAGCATCTCCCGGATTACTCTTCGGAAGTAGGCGAGCCCTTGCGTTTGTAAAATTTGAGGCAATAGGTAAAGATGCCGCCTTTTCTTCACTTTTCCTGCACTTTGTTTTGCTGATTTTCGGAAATTTGAATTTTTGTGTAGAAAAATGCAAAATTTTTCCGTTGTATTTTCAATGCGTTATGAAAAATGCGCAAAATTTCTGAAAAAATCTTGAAAAATTGGCTTGACGTTCGATGTCGTTTCGTGTAAAATTGCCGTCACACCGACACGGTGAAGCCCGAAAGGCCAAGCGGCTCGAATGAGCAAGGCGAGGCAAGGCCGGGCGAGGCAGTTTTCAA
>JAFQDN010000033.1 GCA_017415995.1 Akkermansia sp.
TGCTAGTAGCCTCCACCGGAGCTACACCTATCAGCATGAGAGCCAGCACGCTCATCAAGCTTCTCTTGGCTTGTATAAATCTGTTCATATTTCAGTTTTTGTTAAATTCATCTGTGGCGTTTATTCCACCAGTTCAAATTTTGGCGGCACTTGGCACAACCGCTGTTAGCTCCGCGTATAAGGGCTTTGTGAGTAGGACTACCAGGGATTGCAGCTTGCACAGCTGAATTACTCGGACAGTCGTGAGGTTTACCCTTTCCGCCGCCACCTCCACCATTATCCGTTGTGGGAGAGTCTGTTATCTGTTTCAAACGCTTAGCACAAGTTTTACAACCGGAGTTAGCCCCCTGCTGCAAAGCACGCCTATTTTTTTTCGAAGCACTCGGGCAGGTATGCTTTACGGGTTTCGGCGATTCTGTTTTGGGGTCCGGCTTATTCGGTTTGTCCGGCTTCTCCTTTTGAATGACGGCTTTTAAACGGCTTGCGCAGCGGGAGCAACCGGCAGCTGCACCCTCTTGCAGTGCCTTTTTATCATCCTTATCGGGGCACTGATGATTGCTGAGGCGCTCGTGTTTCTTGCGACAAGTTTCACAGAACGGCGCAGCCTGTTCCCAAGAGGAGGGATTATCCGAGCAAGAGTGATTTTTGACGGCATTGAGTTTCTCGGCACACTTATCGCAACCGAGCTGAGCACCGGCTTCCAATTTCTCGCGATTATAATCGGACGGGCACGTGTGGTTATCAATCGCCTCCAAACGTCCGGCACACTTATCGCAACCGAGCTGAGCACCGGCCTCCAATTTCTCGCGATTATAATCGGACGGGCACGTGTGGTTATCAATCGCCTCCAAACGTTCGGCACACTTATCGCAACCGAGCTGAGCACCGGCCTCCAATTTCTCGCGATTATAATCGGACGGGCACGTGTGGTTATCAATCGCCTCCAAACGTTCGGCACACTTATCGCAACCAATGTCGGCACCGGCCTGCAGGGCTGCGCGATCCGAAGATGCGGGGCAAGTGTGATTGCGCAATGCACGCTGTTTTTCCAGTGCCACGGCACAGGCACTGCAGCCAAGCTCAGCGCCTGCTTCTATCTCAGCCTCGCTCATGTTGGCATGGTCTTTATCGAGGTGGTCCTTGAGTTGCTGCTGTATGCGGGAGCACTCCGGGCAGCCCATGGCAACACCGTCGCGGATGTCGTCTTGAGAGAATGCGGAGTGATCCTTGGCCTTATGTTCGTTGAGTTGCTGAATGGAACGGCAGCGGGAGCAGCCGAATTTCAAGCCCTGCTGCAAATCCGCATCACTGAGGGAATCATGATTTTTCTCGTCATGAGCGCGGCGCTCAGCCCGCTGTTTTTCAATATCTGCACACTGAGAGCACCCCATTGCTACGCCATCACGCACGAAAGAATCCGAAGGATTGGAGTGGTCCTCTTGCTGATGCGCCGCGAATTCTGCTTGTTTTCTTTCCAAATCAGCCCTGCGGGAAGCACACTCGCTGCAGCCGGCATCTTCACCGGCGCGCAGCTCCGCCATGTTGTCATCACTCGGGCATTGGTGATTTTTGTAACGCTCATACTTATTCTCACAGTTTGAGCAATAGGGTGCAGCTTGCTGCCAAGCGGAGGGGGTAGTGGCTTCTGCACACCTGTGGGAGTCTATTTCTGCCAGTTTGGCTGCACAGTCTTCACACCCCGCCTCTTTACCGGCTGCCAAGGCCTCCCTATCATACCCATCCGGGCAGCGGTGGCCGGGTACATACGGCGTTTCGGTGGGGGGGGTATAAACATAGGAATCGGACGGGGTGGCCGAGGAAGAAGAAGACGTATCCGCAATAAAGAATATGTAGACCAGCACAACAAGCAGCACGGCAAAAAATGCAGCTGCTCCGCCCGCTATCAGGAGAGGTAATGAGCTTTCCTTTTCCTTGCGCACAAAGTCAAACACGGATGACCCGTTATCCATGAACTTTACGGGTATTCCCTTAATGGCATCATACCACTGTGCTGCGGTTTGGAATCGGGCGGAGGGTTCCCATTCCAGGGCGCGGTCTATGCTGTCCAGCAAGTCGTAGTCGTACCGGGCACAAAGCTCGGGGTTTTCGCACAAGTAGCTGCGCCGAGGTTCACGGGGCAAGGGCTCAAACTGCGCACCCAAGTGTGAGGGCGGTGCCATGTTGGTGAGCAGCTTGTACATGGTTGCTCCCAGTGCATACAAATCACACCACGGGCCGATGTCGGAGGCATCGCGCTGCTCATGCGGTAAATAACCCGGAGTGCCGATACCGGGGGCTCCGAAGTCTATCAACACCGGCTGTACGTCCATTTGGTCCTCCGTGTAGCGGAGCATTACATTGGCCGGCTTGATGTCAAAATGGTAAATTCGGTTGTTATGCAGGGAGCGGGAGTGCATGTGGTCCAGCGCGCGCAATAGGGTGCGCAACAACTGCAACAGCGCTGCTTGCGACAAGAAGTTCTGCTTCTCGTGCATGGTGCGGATGACGTACGCCAGGTCTCCCTCCGTCAGGTACGGCATGATGTAGTACGCCGTTCCGTTCTCCTCAAACGCATCCACCAAGCGCACGATGTTCGGATGATCCAACACGGAAAGCTGCATCGCTTCCCGGTGGAAATCCTTCATGCTTTCACGGTAACGTTCCTCTTCTCCGCCAACCGGGTATATCACCCCGCTGGATTTATCGCGGTATGAAAACCACGTCGGAAAGTGCTCCTTGACAACATAACGCTCCCCGCGTGAGTCTTCTGCCAAATAGGTTATGCCAAAGCCTCCCTCCGCTAACTTTCGCTCGATGCGGTAGCGGTTGTTCAACAGTCTCTTCTTCGGCAATGGTATGGCTTCGTTCTTATTCATGTTGTCTTTTGCTCTCAGGAACATTGTCACGAGCCGGGAGATGCTCCCGCACCTCCCGTGCTCGCTGTTTTTTCAGGCGTCTCCGCCCCTATGCTTCATCAGAAGCTGTAGGAGAAACCGGCCTTGATTGTGCCGTAGTAGCGACAATCGCTTCCTGCCGAATCAGCCCAAGGGGGGAGGCCATCGGAAGAAGACAACCCACAATCCTCACCAAAAGAGAAACCGAAATCGTACCCGAGGTCGAAAGAGAGTTTCTCAGTAATGAAAGTGCGAGCACCCACACCGACACTCAACATCGGTGTGACAACTGTGTCGGAAATTTCATCACCCACGGATACTCCCTTGATAGAAGTATCACGAACAATAGCTCCACCACGCACGCCGCCATAAATAGACAGTTTATCGTTTACCTTGTACTCTAAATTGTATGTAAGCAAAATAGGATAGGCATCTACTGTCGTGTCTATTATCGTATCGCGGTACCAACGTTGTTCCTGAGAGCCTGTATAATACCCAATACTGGCACCAACATGCTGACTATACTTTTCATTCTCAGCAATCTTCCATTGAGCACCGATTGAGAATCCATACAGAACAGAAGGCACTGAACGGTATCGAGCATTATACATATCATTCGGACCAACGGTTTCATCGAAATCAGTATGCATAATTCCATACTGGAGAGTCAAGGTACATGGCACCTCGGCAGGTGTCGGCACTACAGCTACAGGAGCCTCAGGAAGGCCGGCGAAAGCGGGCATAGCCCCCAGCAGACAAAGAGCAACAAAGAGATTTTTTTTCATTGTGTTTTTTGTTTGTTAATTTTTAGAAAGAATAAGAGAAGCCGGTATGTATCGTCGTTGTAACTGTATCAACTTCATCAACCCAACCACGGGTCGCTTGATCGACAGGCTCACATTCTTGAAGCATTGCGGCACTATAATCAAAGCGGACGCCAATGTTCCACTTGAATTTCTCAGAGATTTCATACTCTAAACCAAAGTCGATACCAACTGTGGGAGCACAACGAGTATGCGCTATCTTATGACTCTTCCACTTCTGCTCAGTGTGAGAAATGAAAGCACCTGCGCGAGCCCCTACATATGCCGTACATTTATCTGCAATGTTTCGATGGTAAGAGTAATCTACCGTCACGGGAACAATTCGCTGAGAGTTGTGCTGAGAGCAGAAACCAGGCACGGCACGTATCGTTTCAGAACCATAATAGACACCGATATGGAAACCGGCTTTATGGAAGTCATCCTTGGTAGCGTTGAAAACGTAGCTGGTGCCAACGGTAGCACCGTAGAGCCAATCAACAGAAAGGCCTTCACCAAAGTCGGTCATGTAGCCGACTTCGAGGTCGAAGCAAGCGAGGGTGAGCTCATCGTCATCGGTAAGCGCAGCTTCCTCGGTGTTAGCAAGAGCGCTGCCGGCGGAGAGAGCCATGAGCGCAAACGCAGCACTGATAATGTGTGGTTTCATGTTTTGTTGTGTTGTTTGTGTTTGTTTTTGTTGTTAATGCTGCGCCGGGAGGCCCCGAGGCAGCCCATTGGAGAAGAGGTTAGGAATCGCCGGGGTCGGAGAACGAACCGAAGCGCAGGATAAGACGCAGGATAAAGCCTATGCCGAGGAGGATACCGGCAAGGGGGAGGCAGGAATCAAGCGCATGACTGGAGCCCCCGGCGCCGAAAAGAGTGACAACGATGCACGCCCCGAGAATGCAGCCCAAGACAATACAGAGATTGCCTGCCCACAAAAGAATGGTAGACATGGGGATTTCATCATCCTCGGCAGCGGAGGAGCGGTAGGAGTTCTGACCGGGCGAAGAGGAACGGCGAGAGGAAGGGTCATACGGGAGCGTACCCTGTTCATCGGAGAAGGTATAGTCTACCTCCTGCGGGCGGGGGTGGGTCTTGGCTTTAGGGGTAAACTTATTTTTGAGGAACTTTTGCCATTCCCCGGCATGAGCAAAGCGATACTTGGGATCGAGCTCCAGAGCGACATCAATGGAGCGGAGCAGGCGCTCCGAGAAACGACTGTTAAAATACGGATTGGAAGCTAAGGGAGAATAGGTATCATGATCCCGATTAAGCTGACGCTCAGGAGCACCGGGAGGAGGGTTACCGGTCAGCAAGCAATAGAACGTAGCCCCGAGGGCATACACATCAATGGAAGGGGCAAGGCAATTCGGGTCGGCAATCTGTTCCGGCGAAGTGAAGCCGGATGTCATAAAGCCACAGGTATAAGTTTCCGTAGAGACCTCCTGCTTGGCAGCGCCGAAGTCAATGAGCACGGGAGAGAAATCGTTACGGATGATGATATTGGCAGGCTTGATATCGCGGTGGCAGACGTTGCGTTTACGGAGATAAACAAGGGCATCAAGCAAAGCCTCGAGCAAGTACATGAGCTCATCCTCACGCCAATCACCGGGGTTGCGCAGGTTGAGCAAGGGAGTACCCTCCAGGTACTCCATGATGAAATAGGCGGTGTTAAAGTCCTCAAAGGTACCGTAACCGCGAACAATGTTGGGGTGTTTCAAACTGGAGAGCAGCTTCGCCTCGCTGATGAAGTGGCGAAGTGCCCAACGGAATTGTCGGTCATCACCGACGACGTGCAGACCGCCGCCGGCGTCACGCTGCACCAACCAAGAAGGGAAATTCTCCTTGAGGGCAACGTAACGCCCGGCTTGGTCATCCCATGCCCTGTACGTTACACCGAAACCGCCTTTACCGAGAACGGAATCGATGGTGAATCGTTCATTCAATACTGTACCGGGAGTGTGAGGCATAAGCGTACAGGGACTAGGATACGGGTTGTATTAAGCAGCTTCCGTAGAGAACTTGAGCGTAATGTCTGCAAAGGTGAGTTCATCACCGGGCATAAGCAGGCACTTATCGCGCAGCGGCACACCGTTGAGGCAGGTGGTGTTACGGGCTTGCTCATCCTTGATGTAGAGGTAGATGTTACCCTCATAATCCTCCTCATACATGATGCGAGCCTGTTGACGAGAGATGGACGGGTAAGCCAAGTGAATCTTGCAGGTGGAACTGCTGCGACCGATGAGGATGGAGCGGGACTTCTGCAACTCAGCCAAGGTAACGCGGAACTTCAGGGACTTACCTTCGGGATCCACACCGCTGAATATAAGACTGGGAGATTTGCCCTTGGTCGGGCCCATGGGAATGGTCGGGGAGTCACCACCGGCGGGTCCCATCGGCAGGGTCTTGCCATCCGCGATGTTAGCGGGAGAGCCACCACCAATCGGGCCATTGGACGGAACGGCAGGAGCAGGCGTGGACATGGGTGCGGGAGCAGACAAGCGGGAGGGACGCTTCTTCTTCTTCTTGTTCATCAGGAGGCAGAAGATAACAATGACGCTACCTACAACAAACACACCTACAACAGCCACGATAACCAGCTGCGGGGTGGACATATTGCCCATGTGAGCACGGATGGTGTACACGAAGCTGTCCGGGTTCTTCTCGATGATGGCAACTTCGGAAATTTCGCCATTCGAGGGGGTCAGGAAGTGAATGAGCTCGCTGCTGTCGATAGCATTGTTAAACGCCTCCGTACCAGAGTAACCTCCGTAGTTTACACCAACAACATAACCACGACTATCCACCAAGGGACCGCCACTCATGCCGGGCTTAAGAGGGGCATTGTGAGAAATGACACGCGCGCGCGCCTCGTTACTGAAACTGGGGTTAACAGTTTGAGTATCGTTAATCTTGGATACGGATCCCGCCATGGTCGTTACATCCAACAAGTCGCGCATTTCCGCATTCCAACCGAGCTCTGCGCGCTCCGGCATGTACTTGAGGTCTTTCTTAATATAGTCAACCACATACTGAGCAAAAAGCTTTTCAAGCTTATCGTTCTCATGATTTTTGAGACCGGGATAGCCCAATGCAGTAACGGGAGCACCTGCGGAAGTGCCTTTTGCAAGAGCCAAGGGCTTGAAGTAGGCACGATCCGGAGAGTTCACGCGCAGATAAGCCAAGTCTCGGGAAGGATCCCACTTTTCCATGTAAGCACGCTGCATAACAACGACCTTTTTGTGCTGGAGCTCCTTCTCGTAAATGACGTAGTAGACATCCAAGGGATTGGGTTCCGTCCATTTTTCACCATCGAAGCCTACCACGTGGGCATTGGTGACAAGTCCACCTGCACTGTTGACCACAAAAGCCGAACCGGTTCCTACAAAATCCCCGTTTTCACGAAGATGAATAACGAGTTTGGTACTTTCTTTGTAGCGCTCAACGTTGTTGTACTCACCACCGTTACCGACAAAGAGCAGGAGAACAATGGCGACGACCACTGCAAAGACAAGGCCTATGCAAATGGAAATGAGAGTTTTTTTCTTCATATTAATACAGATTAAAGTTAGATTTGAAATTGAAAAAACGGAAGATTAAGCCATACGGATGATAACAGCACTGACGTTATCCTGGCGCGGTGCATCTTTGCTGAGGACGAGCTCCAGGAGAGCCTCAACATCGCCGGCAACATTGCGCCCGTGCACCGGGAGCAAAGCTTGTGCGATTTCATTCTCCGTGAGCGTGAGAATTCCATCGCTGGCCAGCAGAATGGTGTCCCCCTGCTCCAACATGAGAGGTTCAGCCGGGCACTGGGCTTGGTCTATACCGTGCCCACTGAGGTAGGAGGTAACGCGTGAGCCGAACTTTACGATGGACTCCATCTGCGATACCTCGGCCCAATTCAACCCCTCACGTTCGGCACGCAAGCGCATATCCTCACGATGGTTGTGGCGGTGGTTGAGCTGATAGAGGCACTTATCGCGCAGCAGGTAAATGAGGGAATCTCCGATATTGAGGAAATAGAGTTTTCCCTGTTTGACCCAAGCAGCGCAAAGAGTGCAGCCCATGCTGCTGACATCGCCCGTCTCGCTGAGGATGCGGCGATGCATGGCAGCATCTGCCTCCTGTGCGGCACGTACCATGGCCAAGGGCTCTTCGCCCGGAGCCACGGCAGCAGTCTTGAGAACGCGGGAGAATGCACTGACGGCAACGCGTGAGGCAATCTCACCGGCTGCAAGCCCCCCCATGCCATCAGCAAGTGCGCAGATGACCTCGTCGGAAGGACTTGACTCTGCCCCGATGGGAGTGCAAAGTGCATAGTCCTCCTGATTGGCTCGTTTACCGATATCTCTATCCTCGGCAAAATGTGCGAGCAAATGAGAACAGCTGTTATTCTGTATGTTCATGAGGGGATGTAACCGTTGATTAAGCTTCCGTGATTGTCTGTTACTCTACCGTCTCGGGGAACATATCCCAGTTACGCTCCATGGAGCAGAAGGGAACGAAGATGAGAACGGTGTTACCGATGCGCAAGGCACTACCTGCCGTAATCTCCACTGTGCCGAGCACGGGAGTGTCATTCAGGTAAATCATGTTGCGGCCCTGGCCATGCGTGACGTAGCTGCGATGCCCCCTGTTGTCGTACGCAAGGAATGCGTGGCCGACATCCGAGATGGAGGTATCATTAAAGGGCAGGCATATCTCATTAGAGGGATTGCGGCCGATGGAGTTATAGCCATAGCCAACCTCCACGGAGCGACCGCGACCGGGACCGGACACAACCACAAGCCAACCGGCTACAGGACCCAAGTTCTCCTTGTGAGGAGTGCCAACGGAGGCGGGTGGCGTGGGATAGCCCGGAGTTTGCGGGGACGAATTCACCTTGGGTACCAAAGGCACGGTGGCGCCGGGACCGGGCATGGGCAAAGTGGGGCTGTCCTCAGCAATGCCGATGGGGTTGATAGGTACACCGTAGGGCAATGTAGGAGCCCCGGCGGGCACGGGTTTGGAGGAACCGCCTTTTGCCTGAGCGGCATTGAACAGGGGTGTTCCTTTCCGCTGATGCGGATCTATAGAATTGGGTGTCATAATTCGTTATGTGAAAGAGTTAAATTGTTACTTATTTGAGGCGGAACACCAGCTGCATGTCTGCCACGCTGATGATGTCTCCGGGGTTCACAGGCGTTGCAGCGCTGATTGTAGAACCATTGACGATGGTACCGTTGGTGGAGTTGGCATCCTTTACCATCCACTGACCATTGGACTCGCGATACAGCGTGAAGTGGATGTTGGACACATGGCCGGAAGGCAAGCGAACATCTGCAGATGCGCTGCGGCCAACGGTAACGGAGGTCTTGCGCACAGCCCAGCTTTGCCCGGGTTGCTTGGCATCATCCAAGGTGGCTATCGGGGCAGGGGCAGGTGCAGGAGCCTGCGGAGCGGAGGGCATGCCGCGAGGAGCTACGGGCTCATCATCGTCGTCGTCGCGGTTCATGGTGCGCACAATGATAATGAAGACAATAATGCAAGCAAATGCACCACCGATGCCGACAACCCACCATACCAAGCTCGGAGTATCTTCTTCCGCATAACCATCACCGGAAGCTGCACCGGAGGTAGTGACAGAATTGTGAGAAGTCGAGTTATTATTAACGGTTACATTAGTATCCGGATTCGGGGGTTCCGGAAGCGGGTGATTTGTATCGACAAGGCATGCCACAATCTCTCTATCGAGGTTCTTGTGTTCCTGCAAGCCTTTGGTGTTCTTGATATGCTGAAGGAGTTGCTTAACGCGACGTGCATAGTCACGGTCTACGGAGGTATTCTCGAACAGCTTATTAATATCTGAAAGCGGCATCAATTGAGCCTTGAAGATTTGAAGCATCTTTTCAGCTGCTTTTTCTTCATTTGAACTTCTCAATGCATAGAGGTTCTCAAGTGCGAAGTCGGCAATCACCATACCGAGTTCTTCCTGGCGCACATTGAGCGTTGCAACACGTGTCTGACCTTCATTGAGGTAGAGTTTAAGAGCACGTCCGCCGGGAATGATGCTATCTGCCTTCGTGGTCATAGGCATGGACATCTTCAACACACCGGCGGAAGTCGCACGAATCAATTTTTGCAGATTCAAAATGCCGTCTTCTTCATTCGGATTCTGCACCTCTTCGTACTGAAGGAACAAACCATTGGTCTGCACAGCCAAACGCTGCATGGCTGCAAAGCCCTTATGAACGGACGTATGTGTATGCTTAGCTTTTTTGCCGGTGCTATACTGATCCTTAAACGGGAAAGCAATGGTATGAACGGGAATATTCATACTCTTTGCGGTTTCAACCAAGATGCGGAAATCTTCATCAGTAGAATCACTTTCATCTGCACCGTCGGAAATCATGATAACGCCACGCGGGAGGTAGCGGTAAACATCTTGATTACTATCCGGCATCTGCTCCTTGATAGCGCGGGTCAACCCAATCCAAAGATTGGTATTGTTGTTCTGAATTCCTTGAGCTGAGACAATTCGAGAAGCCAAATCCTCATATCCGTAGCCTTGGAAATTGCATTCCTGATTATTATTGATGCCACAAACATCAGAAAGACCCCGTCCTTCGCGCATATACCCCTTAAGCTCGTCACTCTGGGCAGCCACATATTGCGAACCGGCGGCTACAACAATATTCGCCTGGCTATCCGGAGACATAAGGCTGAGCAAACGAGCCGTCACAGCAGCACTGCGCTGAATGACCTTTTTACGCCCGCTGGGATCACTGATATCGATGAAAATCAACCAAGTGGCAACTTGACTGGAAAGCATCTTAAGATCCGTATTGGAGCTATCAATCGTATACTCTGCAATAGTGCCGGAGTAGTTATTATACGTCGGCATTTGTTGAACCAAGAAGTTGGCTACCAACGAAGAGCCGTCTCTATTCAACAGCACTTTATCGCACTTCATGCCGTCTGCTTCAACCGGTGCGGTCACGGTTTGGGCTGTTACTGCATCGGCATTTGCCGTAGCAACGAGCCCATAACCGCAAGTAGCGGCAAGGAGCATCAGCCCTTTCATTAAATTGTTTACGATTTTCATAATGATGATTACGGTGTAATTTTTGCCCTCTTTTCTACGCTCTGCCTATTTCCACTGTGGCGGCATATCAAATAAGGCTGTTGAGAGTTCTAACACATATTCGCTGTTATTGCAAGCAAAAAACATGTATTCTACCGAAAAAAACGAACGATTAGTTGCGCCACAACCCCTTTAATTTTAGTAGGAATAAATTAATAAAGCGACAGCGACAATGCAGTGGAGACATTAAACTGCCGAGAGATAACGCCCAAATGAATGGGCCCGACACTTGTATTACGTGAATGAGTATTCATGGTATACATCCACATGACGGATAAAACTGCAAAAATGTTCGATAGAAAAATCACTTATTTCACTTCCCTCAATAAAAAAGTTCAGTTGAACTATTATTGCAGGCAAAGGAAAGGAAATGCCCACCGAGAGACAAGGGGCTCAGGGGAGGTCTTCCTCGATGAGGGGAGCAACCTCGGCCGGAGAGATTTTCTGCCATCCACCACGATGAGAAGCCCCGGCTTTAACAATAAGCATGGGGGCATAGCAATTACCGCAAAGCTCAGCTCCACGGTGAAGAACAACATTGCCGGCAGATTCAATACGCCCGGAAACGCGGCCGAAAATTTCCACGGAACCGGTTTTTACACCGCGGACAAAAACCACATCTGCGCCACGCTCGACAAGCAGATTTTCAGCATAAACATCGCCGTCAATCTTTGAATCCGAGCTTATTTTAAGAGTACCGGAGCACTTGAAGGAGCCGGAACCACGGCCGATGAGAAGCAAGTCATGACAAACAATGGAGAGCTGAGAAAGGTTAGCATCCTGCAACACGGTAACATTGCCGAGTGTACGAACGGTGAGGCGGGAAGAGTTGGGTTTGAGCTCTATATCCGTCATGCGCAAATGAGCATGACAGTGAACACAGTTGGCGGACAAAGCAGCAGCAGGAACGCGCGAGCGGCGCCCGCATTCATAGCAGACCACATCCTTGGCCGGGATTTTTGCACGGTCTGCGCGGGAATCAAATGAGGTGAGCGCGACACGGCGGTCGCGCTCACCCTCAGGTAAAAGCCCGGATACATAATTAGCAATAAGCGGCTGTGTTTTGTATTCGGGCATGGTGAAAAATTAAGCGGAGAAATCAGCCCAAGAGGTCATCCGCAGCAGCCTTAGAGCCGCCCTTGGTCTTTTTGGAGGGTGTATTGAGCGCCGGAGCTCCGGCAGATGCCACACCAACCATACAGTGACCGATAAACACGGCCCCCTCTTGGATGGAAATCTTGGAGGCGGTAACATCACCCACCAACTCAGCGGTAGAGGTGAGCTCCACACGGTCGGTAACAACGACATCACCCGTGACGCGCCCATGAATGATGGCACTGCGAGTGCGAACTGCTACCTTATTCTTTTCTCCGGCCTGGATAGCGGCGTTAGCACCGACTGTCAACACGCCATCGGAGGTAATCTCACCCTCCACGGAGCCGTCCACCAGCAAATCATCCGTAAAACGCAGCACACCCACGACGGAAACGTCGGAGTTGAGCACGTTGCGAGTGGAAACGGCAGAAGCACCGGCAGAAGCAGCCGCACCGGAGCCGAATCCGCTGTCACTGCCACCGAAGTAGGACTCCGGAACGGAATCAGACTGAGCGGAAGCGCCCCACTCCGGGGCCAGAGAAGACTCACCGAAAGAAGACGCAGGAGCCTGAGGAGCATCCGTCTTCTGATTGGAATTACTGTAACCCTTAAACATAATAAATTGGTATTGAGAAGATTAATATACGGCGAGAACACCTACACCGCGAACGCTTTTTATGTTACCCTTTCGCGGAGACTTTGTCCACACGAATTTACGTCAGAAAAAACTTTTTTTGTAAAAGCGAACCGGAGCACACAAGCAGACGGCACTTACTCCCAAAGGTAGGACTGCTTGGAATCCACGACCTGACCATTCACATAAAGATCTATACGCCATGTGAGAATGTCCCCCTTGAGGCGGCGCTCTTCACCGGAAAAGAAGAAGCGTTCGGTATGGCGTCCCCTGCTCATGCGGGGTTTCGTACGCTCCACCCTTGAGGTAAGGACCTGAGAACCGGTGGCAGCTTGCGTGTAGCGCATCACCAAGCGCACGGGCTGCGAGGGCTGCGCGTCATACCACGTCACAAAATAATAATCGCCAATGCAGTTACGCCGCGCTTTCTCGGACTCCGCACCGTGCATCACATACAGAGCATTGGCGCGCAACGGAGCAGACTCCCAAGCCTTACTCGGCTCCTCCGATGTTTTGAGCGGCAAATCCGACACCTCCAAAATGCAGGTGCGATCATATGAAGCACAGGAACTGAACGCAACGGCTACAACCGCTGTAAAAATTGAACACAAGAATGCGCGCATGTACTACAATTATAACATGAGAAGACCTTTGTCAATCATTTTCCGCACTTTACACCACCAAAACAACAAGGATGATGAAAAATACATGATTTTTCATTGACGCGACACTCAAAACATGATAACCTACCAGCAGAGGGAAGAACTGTATCCTCGAGCTTTTAATCATGAAACCAGCCACATTCAACTGCACAGTACTCCGCGACGGTCACCAGTCGCTGGCCGCCACTCGTATGTCCACCGAGCAGATGCTTGAAATCGCCCCCATCTTGGACACCATGGGATTCTCCGCATTGGAGACTTGGGGTGGCGCAACCATCGACTCCGGGCTGCGATTCCTCGGGGAGCTCCCGTTCGAGCGCCTCGATACACTCAAGAAGCTTGCTCCGAACACTCCGCACATGATGCTGCTGCGTGGTCAGAACATGGTTGGCTACACCAACTATGCAGATGACATCGTGGAGGCCTTCGTTAAGACCAGCGCCAAACACGGCATGAACATTTTCCGCATCTTCGACTGCCTGAATGACCCGGAAAACATGCGTACTTCCATCCGCGCTGCTAAGGAGGTCGGCGCTACCGCACACGGCACCATTTGCTACACCACCTCCCCCGTACACAACTTGGAATACTTTGCCAAGCTCGGCAAACAAATCGCAGACATGGGTGCAGACGGCATCGTCATCAAAGACATGGCAGGCCTTATCCCCCCGAGTGAGACTGCTGCTTTGGTGGAAGCCATCAAGAAGAGTACCAACCTGCCGGTATGGATTCACACGCACGACACCGCCGGCTTGGGCGCCGGTGCATATGTAGCCGGCATCAACGCCGGAGCAGATGCCGTGGATTGCTCCATCTCCCCGTTTGCCAACGGCACCGGCCAGCCGGACTGCATGCGCATGCTCGCCCTGCTGAAGGGATATGACCGCTGCCCCGTAGTGGCAGACGACTTCACTGAGAAGCTCACCAAGATTTCCGGCATGCTCCAGCCCATCTACGAGAGCCTCAGCCGCTTTACCAGCCACAAGAATGAGATTGTGGACAGCGCCACCCTGCTCTACCAAGTACCCGGCGGCATGCTTTCCAACTTCCGCAACCAGCTCAAGGAGCTCAACATCATGGACAAGTTTGATGAAGTGATGGCTGAGATTCCCGTAGTACGCAAGGCTCTGGGGTGGATTCCGTTGGTAACCCCCACCTCGCAGATTGTAGGCTCCCAGGCGGCATTCAACGTCAAGTTCGGCCGTTGGAAGCAAATTACCCCGCAGACCATGGACGTAGCACTCGGCTACTACGGTCACACCCCTGCCCCGGTGGATCCCGAGTTGCAGGCAGAATGCGCCAAGCGCTCCGGCAAGGAGCCCATTACCTGCCGCCCCGCAGACCTCATCAAACCCGGCATGCAAGACCTGCGCGACAAACTCACCGCAAAGGGCATACCCTCCACGGATGAGAACTGCGTCATCTACGCCATGTTCCCGCAGCAGCTGGAGGACTACTATGCAGGCAAACGCCCGGAGCTCCCCACCGCCAAGAAGGAGGAAAACTACGGCGCTCCCGTTGCCCTCTCCACCATCGGCGTCTCCGCTGCTATCTCCGGCCGCGATATGAAGATTAACATCCTCGGCCGCGAGTATGATGTTCACATCGAGGAGAAGTAAAGCCTGACCGAACAAACCTTGCGAGCACCCGGAGCCTTAGTGCGCCGGGTGCTTCTTTTATTACATGAGAGGCGAGAGAGCAGCAGCAAAAAAGGCCGTATTCGGACAAAAATGCGCACCGAAATCGACATAAGTGTTTCGGACATAATTAGCGCACCGTAATTTCTATAATTCGCGTATAATTAGCAAATTACTCTTTTTTGAGGGCTACAGGTCGCTGAAGCGTAGCGAAAGCGA
>JAFQDN010000070.1 GCA_017415995.1 Akkermansia sp.
CATCTTCATTGATGTCTCCGCCGAGTTCCGTTCCGGCTACACCAACATCAACGGCACGGTGGGTTACAGAATCAACTTCTGATAATCCGCAGCCCTGCTGCAATAACTTCGGCGCCCGGTGGGTTCGTTCCCCCGGGCGCCCTTGCTATGTGCGGATGGAGGACGGAGGAGGGCGAATTGGCAGCGTGCACCGGCAGCAAGCCATGGGCGGTGCAGGCAGTAGGCCATCTGCGTGTCATCCGTCACCTCAGCGGGGAGACGGTCTGTACAGATGCAAAACCCCGGCACCATATCGCACAAGCCGTCCGGATACTTGGCGAGAATGTCCTCATGGTAGCAAAACTCTGCAGGAGCCCCGAGAGCATCACCAATCATCAATCCCGCCCGGGCAGCGGCGGCCGTCTTTTTTAATTGTTTGTTGCAAATTGTCATAAGAAAAGGCAGAGGTGGGAAAACACACCTCTCTACACATAGATAAAAGAAAAATCGGTTCGAAAAATACATTTTATTGAAAAATGAATCACTTAGCAATTTTAAGCATCACACAACGAGACAACGCAAGCGTGTCATACCCCAAAAAACAGTACCATACAGACTGAAAAAACCGTTTTCAGGGCAAAACAGAGGAGTAATGCGCGGAATTTACTCCGGAACTGGCATAAATTAAGATTGCCATTTCTTGCAAAGTCTGCTAAACTCAGCGTGCGCAACTTACTACATCAATCGCAGCATGGCCATACCGTTTTTCAGCAAATTACGAGACAAAAAGACACACCTCAAGCTCATCAATAAAGAGCTGCAAAAGGTGCGGGACGAAATTGCTGCCCAGACGGAAGCATTTGAGCCCTATGTACGGGAATACATGCGCCGCATATGCCGAGGGCAAGGAAAGATGCTGCGCCCGGGCTTGGTACTGCTTACGGCAGCAGCAACCGGAGGCATTAAAAAGGAGCATGTTACCTTTGCTGCACTGCTGGAGATGATTCACATGGCCTCCCTTATCCATGATGACGTGCTGGATAAAGCAGATGTGCGCCGCGACCAACCCACCCCGAATGCACTTTGGGGCAATGAGCTTGCTGTTTTGCTCGGCGATAGCTTGTTGGCTCAAGCCATTGTGATGGGGGCAGAAATCGGAGGCAGCAAGTTCTGCCGCAAGATGGCCGTAGCCATGCGCGACCTCTGCCAAGGCGAGGTAGAGCAATCCTCCCGCCTATGGGATGCCGACATGAGCCGCGCGGACTACTACGAACTCATCCGCAAGAAGACCGCCACCCTCTTTGCCGTGGCGATGAGTGGTGCAGCCTACCTGCAAGGAATGGATGAGGAGATAACAGAGCAGCTTAACCGCATGGGAACCCTGCTCGGCATTGCATACCAGATTTACGATGACTGCCTGGACCTCACCGGCACGGATGAGAACGCCGGTAAAACCCTTGGCACCGATGCGGAGAAAGGAAAATTAACCCTGCCCGTATTCTTCCTGATGGAGTCCTCCTGCGAGGATGTGGCAGACGATGTACGCAACCGCGTAGCCCGGCATGAAGAGATTGACTACACAAGCCTGCGAGGCACGGAAGCATTCCGCGAGGCCATACAGCGTTCCGTGGATGAGGCACTGTCCCGCAATGAGGAGGCTCGCGAGGTACTCTGGCTGCTGCCGGACACCAAAGCACGCAAGGCCATGGCAGAGATGACGTACCGCTTGGATGACCTGCTGCGTGACTGCTGCACAGACCTCTGATAACCTTCCCTACCCCGCCCCGCACCATGACCATACGCCCGGAAAAGATGATACCCGGCACGCACGGCTTGGCAGATGCCGTGTGGCAGGAGCTTTACCCCGTGGCAGAAACCGCGGCAGAGCAAGAGCCCAAGCTCATGGGCATACTGGATGACGTAGTGCTCAGCCGTACCGGGCTTTGCAATGCAGTTGCAGTACGTTTGGCTCGCAAACTCTCACGGCGGGATATGGGGCGCGACGAATTGGAACCGCTCATCCGCACCATTCTGAAAGCCAATCCGCTTGTGGTAGAGTGCATGGCAGCGGATTTGCGCGCAGTGGTGGACCGCGATGCCGCCTGCCACAATGCGCTGGAGCCACTCCTGTTTTTCAAGGGCTTTCACGCACTGGCCACCTACCGCGTGGCGCACCTGCTCTGGCAGGAGGGGCGCCACTTGCTGGCATTGCTCTTCCAGAGCATGAGCAGCGAGGTGTTCGGCATTGATATTCACCCCGCCGCACGCATCGGCTGCGGTATTCTGTTGGACCACGGCACAGGCTTTGTTGTGGGCGAGACCGCTATTATCGAAAACGACGTCTCGCTCCTGCATGAGGTAACCCTCGGTGGCACCGGTAAGGAAAAGGGGGGAGCCCGCCACCCCATTGTGCGCAGCGGCGTGCTCATCGGCGCCGGTGCCAAAGTACTCGGACGGGTGGAAATCGGCGAGTGCGCCAAGGTAGCAGCCTCGTCCGTGGTGCTTACGGATGTACGCCCGCACACCACCGTGGCCGGCGTACCCGCGCAGGAAGTGGCCTCCGCCACCCCGGGGGAAGTCTCCCCTGCTCTCTGCATGCAACAAAGCATTAACGCTGAGCCATGATTACGGAAATTGACATACACTTACCCTTGCGCAAAGCCCTCAAGGATGACGCCCGCCGTAAAGCCGTGGCGCAGGAGCTGCAAATTTCCCCGAAGCGGGTGCTCGGCATGCGCCTGCTCAAGGAGAGTATAGATGCCCGCCGCCGCCCCATTTCCAAACAATTACGCCTGCTGGTAGCCGTAGATGAGGAACTGCCTCCGGCACAGCTGCCCACCAAGCACTATGCCCCTGTGGCTCAAAACGCCCGCCGAGTCATCATTGTAGGCAGTGGTCCGGGCGGGCTTTTTGCAGCTCTGCGCTGCCTAGAGCTCGGCATGCGCCCCATAGTGCTGGAGCGCGGGCAGGATGTCACGGCTCGCCGGTTCGACCTTCAGCCCCTGCATTGCGGTGATTGCGTCAACCCGGAATCCAATTACTGCTTCGGTGAGGGCGGAGCGGGCACCTTCTCCGACGGCAAACTCTTTACCCGAGCCACCAAACGAGGCCCCGTCATGGAGGTGTATGAAACCTTTGTTGCACACGGCGCATCCCCGGAAATCCTGACGGACGCCCACCCGCACATCGGCTCAGACCGCCTCCCGGACATCATCAAAGCCATGCGCCAAAGCATCATCAACGCCGGAGGCGAGGTACACTTCCGCACGCGCGTATGCGGGCTGTTACGCTCCGCCGATGGCTCGCGCCTGCAGGGCGTGCGCTCCGCGGATGGCAAGGAATGGACGGGGGACGCCGTCATCTTGGCAACCGGGCACAGTGCACGTGATGTGTACCGCATGCTGCATGCCGAAGGGCTGCTGTTGGAGCGCAAAGCCTTTGCCGTAGGCGTGCGTATTGAGCACCCGCAAGCCCTTATTGATGCCGCGCAATACCACCTGCGCCCGGGTGAACAACGCCCCCACGGCCTTCCCGCAGCACGTTACGCACTGGCTTCCAAAATTGAAGAGCGCGGAGTACACTCATTCTGCATGTGCCCGGGCGGGCACATTGTACCCTCTGCAACCGCAGAGGATGAAGTCGTGGTTAACGGCATGTCCCTCTCACAGCGCAACTCTCCCTTTGCTAACTCCGGCTTTGTCGTTACGGTAGAACCCGAGGACACGGACGACTTTTTGCCTGAGCACGGCGTACTCTCCGGCTTAGCCTACCAAAAAGCACTGGAAATTGCCACGGCGCAAGCAGGCGGTGGCCGCCAAAAAGCCCCCGCACAGCGCGTTGTGGACTTCATAGCCGGGCGTGTTTCCTCCATGCTGCCTGAGTCCACCTATGAGCCGGGGCTTACCCCTTGTGACCTCAACGCCCTCCTCCCTGCCCAAGTGGCGTGGCGCATGAAGGAAGGACTGCAACTCTTCAACCGCAAACTCCGTGGCTTTGCCGGTGAAGACGCCCTGCTCATCGGCTGCGAAACCCGCACCAGCTCCCCCATCCGTATCCCGCGCGATAAAATGACTCTGCAACACGTGCAACTCCCCGGCCTTTTCCCCTGTGGCGAAGGCGCCGGGTACGCCGGTGGCATTGTCTCCGCCGCCCTCGATGGCCGCCGTTGCGCGGAAGCCGTAGCGGAGCTGTAAAATCGCGCAAAAAACGCTCTACGCCAATGTTATCTGACAGACTCCAGCCAAGTACTCCACGGCTTGCCCGGTCTAATACGACACAGAGATAGTAATTTTTTGCCCCTATCTTTATGCCGTAGTGTCGGTCCATCATATCCGGTAGCTTTCTCAGCACTAAAGACCCAGCTCCTTGGATTTTTTTGAGAGCCACTCCAATTCCATTTCTCGTTTACATAACAGGCTCTTGAGTAGATTATTTTGTTCTTCCAAGTCTTTTTCTCAACTTTTGCTGCGTTTGAAGATTTGAGATACCCCTTCCGGTATTAGCTCTGTGTCCTAAATCCAGGCGACAGCATATGCGCCACGCCACTATGAGATAAAGCCGACAGCCACTCACTTTTCTTCATCCGTGAGCACGCGGAAGCGGAAAGGAACCGCCTCCACACGCACGGGTTTTTGCACGGTGAGCTCAATGACAAAGCTCTGCGGAGCCTCAGCAAGGCGGTAACGGTACACATCATGAATGGCGGCAGCATTCATGCCCACAAAACCGGGGGAGCAATCCTCAGCCGTAGCCCTCATACTCTCGCCCTCAGGCGTCAGGAAGCGAATTCCCGTAATGTAAGCAATGTGCTCACCCACAATGACCAACTCCACCTCCGTAGTGCCGTCATCTGCCGTTTTCGGGGTACAGGTTACCATATGCCCCTCCAGAGCCACCGTTGTGGCCTGCACACCGTTCACCACCATGCGACGAATGTCGGCTCCCTCGCTCACAAGCGTGATAACCTTGCCGCTGAACTCCACCCACTTCCCGACAATGGGCGTAGAAACCCAGATAGAAGCCTCCAGCGAGGGCCAAAGGAGATCCATACCCGCATTATCAATTTGCCAATCCGCCTTCAGCTCATGCCCGGCATCATCCTTAACGGTCAGTTCCACAATGCGGTCAGGCAGTGCCGTCACACCTTCGGCCAGTGTAACAAGTTCCAAATCTGCCACCATGGAAAAAAGGTCATCATGCTGCTCCATGGCAGCGCGTTTCAGACGAACCTCAGCCATCGGCTGTGCCGTGGCTGTTACAGGAGCGGCAGACTGCGATTCCGTTGCGCAAAGCGCACCGCTTAAACCGCACAACATCATGATGGAGATGGAAAATTTCATAACCGGGCAATAATTTCAGACTACCCGTCATTCTACACCATTTTTTCAGCCATATCCAGCTTTTTTTGGCTTTTCCATGCGCATTTTTTGAGCGTGGCGGCACACCCCGCTCCCCCCCCTCTGCTACTTCACTCCGAGAGCGGGACAATGTAGATGCCACCATCCGACGACTCTTGAAAATCTGCATCTTCCACATCCACCCATAAGGAAAGAGCATACATCTTCCCCTCGCGCTGCAAGCGGTAAAATACCACCCAATACCTCCGTTCTCCGGGGCCGATGAGCACATTGTTCTCCACCTCTACAAACCCCTCCGGCAAAATTGTACGCAGCAACACGTCATCACACTCAACACCTTGCGGAAGTTTCCATGCCCTCAGCGCATCGAACCCGGGCCCACCCGTAGCCATGGGCAAATTACGCTCCACAGCAGCAGTCACTTCTTCTGCAATCCTTTGATACGCCTCTTCGGAGAGTGAACTAAGCTCAAAAGCCGCTTCAGGCGGAGCTCCTACCGCCTCGGCCATCGCTACCGAACCATAAAAGCCATTACGTTCCAAACGTTCCTCACATTGCAGCACTTTCATTTCATCCGCGCCCAACTCAGACGCACGCTCCAGCACATAGCGGAACGGCACGGTACGGGTTTGCTCATGCATACCCCGTATACGCTCCATAATCTGTTTCATACGCGGCGCGGCAGCATCTGCCGTCGCGCGGTCATACACACCTTGCGTCAGTTTGTGCAGCTCAGCCATCAGCTGTGCCACTTCTTCCACCACTGCCTTTTGCTCAGCCGACAGCTCCGGTTCAGGGGCAGCTTCTGCCTCCTCCTCAACCAACCACGGCGGTATTTCCCCGGCCTCCACAGGACTCTCCTGCGCCGCCCCGACTCCCGCCGCAATAGCCAACATGCCCATTATTCCGTAAATCTTCATGCTTTTATACTAGCACGACTACACCCTCAGGTACAAGAAAGAATTCGTATGAATGAGATGATTTTGCCATAAATCTGCAGGAATTGTGAAAAAATCCGCCCCTGCTTGACTAAGCGAACGCAAGGTATTACAATAAGCGTGACGATGGAGATAACAATACGGCACAGTGATGGCGGAATACGGCTGAGCCCGGAGGGTGTGGCGCCGAGGCTGGAGCGAGCCTTTGCCGCATCTGTCGGTCGTGGGATGCTGGATTTGCTGAGGTATGGTCTGCCGGCAGGGGCAGCCCCTGTGCTGGGGTGGCTGCAAGAGCGTGCGCGTGAGTATATGATGCAGTACCTGCGCGCCATAAGGCGAGGCGAGGATGCCGGAGCCGCCCTGCACGTGAGCGGCTCCAAAGCTGCCCGCCTGCTGGAGAGCATGCCCGCACCGGAAGGACTGAGCGTAAGTGCCGGGCACCTGCAGGAGTGGATAGCAAGCCTGCAAGCAGCCGTAGAGTGGCTGGCTGCGCGCGAGTGTTGCAGCACGGAAGAGTGGCTGAGCCGCCTGGGCGAGGGCTGGGAGCAGTTGGGCATGTTGTGTTTTCACTTGGCGGAAAACGCAGGTGAGAATGCTCCGGATGCCCCCTTTGCCTTTTTGGCAACTTTTGTGCACAAGGCGGGGCGCGATGGTAAGGCCAAGCATGCACCGCTGGGCTTGGCTGCCAGGCTGCTGGCTCATGACAGTAACGCCCTGCTGGACCTCCTGCGCCCGCTGCAACGGGCAGCTGCGCAAAACGCATTTTTGGAAGAGCTCATCAACTCACAAGCCGTGTACAAACCCTGCGCGTGGAATACACGGCAAGCCTACCGCTTTTTGGAGGCTGCTCCCGTCCTGGAAAACTGCGGTATCGAGATGCGCATCGTCAACCTCTGGAAAACACAGCCACCACGCGTGGAATTGGAGGTACGGCTGGACGCCGCTGCCCCCGACGGTGGCAAACCGGACGCAGCCCCCTCCCTCAACATCAACTCCCTGCTGCGTTTTATACCGCAAGTCGTGCTCGGGGATTACAACCTGACGGAAGAAGAATTGGCAGAGCTGCTGGCCATGCAGGATGATGGCTTGGTACGCTTCCGTGGTGAATGGATACGGCTGGACCGCGATAAACTGGAAAAACTCCTCAACAGCTGGAGGCAAGCCACCCGCATGGCAGCCGGGGGTATTCCGATGCTGGTGGGCTTACGCTACCTGCTGGGCAAACGCAGCGAGGCTCTGCCGAATCTGCCCCCGCAGGAGGACGGCATGCGCTTGGCACTGAGCGCACGCCTAGCCCTCGCGCTCTCCGAGCTCCGTTTCGGCTCACAAGAGCCCATTCCCCCACCCACACCCGGGCTCAAATTGCGCCACTACCAAACGGACGGCGTACGCTTTTTGCTCAACGTTACGGAAAGCGGATTCGGGGCTTGCTTGGCAGATGACATGGGCTTAGGCAAAACCCTACAGGTCATCTGCTGGCTCTCCCACCTGGCAGCTGTAGGTTGCATTGGCCCCGGCAAAGGATGCGCCTTGGTGGTGGCACCGGCATCACTCCTCACCAACTGGCAGGACGAGCTGCGCCGCTTTGCTCCCCACCTGGACGCGGTTCTGTTACACCCCTATGCCCTGCGCAAAACGGAGGAAAACTACCTGCGTACCAACCCCGCCTGGCTGATACGCCATGCTCACATTGCCCTTACCACCTACGGCATTGCCACACGCAATGAAATGCTCGCGCGCGTAGAGTTCCCCGCCCTGGTGCTGGATGAAGCTCAGGCCATCAAAAACAGCGGTTCCCAACGCACCATCGCCATCAACCGCCTGTGCAGCCCCCGCCGCGTTGCCCTTACCGGTACACCGGTGGAAAACTCACTCAGCGAGCTGCAAAGCCTCTTTGAGTTCCTTAACCCCGGCTTGCTCGGTACGGATAAAGAGTTCCAAGCCATGGTGCGGGATATGGGAAACGACTACACGGCGCTGCGCCGCCTGGTGCGCCCCTTCATGCTCCGCCGCCTCAAAAGCGATCCCGCCCTCCTGCCGGAACTCCCCCCAAAAACCGAACAACCCGCCTTTTGCTTCCTCACACCGGAACAAACGCGCCTGTACGCACACGAGGTGGACTCCCTGCGCGCCGTCATGGCCGAGCCCGACCCGCAAGTCCGCCTCAGCCTCGTGTTGCCCATCATCGGGCGCCTCAAGCAAATATGCAACCACCCTGCCCAATACCTCGGTGAAACATGGTATGAGCCCGCAGCAAGCGGCAAAATGGAGCGATTAGCTCACCTCGCGCGCAACATAGCAGCATCCGGGGATTGCTGCCTCGTCTTTACTCAATACCGCAGCATGATTGAACCTCTGCACGAGCTCTTGACGGAGATTTTCGGAGAACCCGGACTTACCCTGCACGGCGGCACCCCCATCGGCGAACGCAAAGCCTTGGTGGAGCAATTTCAGGCACCCGGTGGACCTCGTTTCTTCGTCCTTTCCCTCAAGGCCGCGGGCACCGGGCTCACCCTCACGCGCGCGCGACACGTCATCCACTTTGACCGCTGGTGGAACCCCGCCGTCGAAAATCAAGCCAGCGACCGCGCCTACCGCATCGGCCAGCAACACCCCGTCCTCATTCACCCCCTCATTTGCCGGGGCACCATCGAGGAAAACATCCACAACATGCTCCGCAGCAAAAGTGCCATGGCGGATTCCCTCCTCTCCGGCGGTCTGGAAAAACTCCTCCTGCACCTCTCCCCCCAAGAGCTCCTTGCCCTGATGTGAAGACGCCCGACAAAGCTCCGGCTGGCGAGACAGAAAGCATCGCGATGTATTGTTGCCGTAGCCGCTGTCGCCCACTACCGGGGCTCTGATGTCTTTTTCTGTTTTAACCGGGGGTCGCGCCCGCTAGCGCGGGCTTACCCCCGGCTACGATTCCGGAGCCCCGGTCGGGGCTCAAATTTAGGCTTCGTCGGCACTCTCGTAAACGTTCGCCCCTGCGGGCTTCGTTATTTCCCTGTCTCGCCGTAGAGAGGGGGCGTAACCCCTCGCGGAGACGGATGGCGGCTATCTACCCTGCCACGGCGTAGCTGCACGGGCGATAGCCC
>JAFQDN010000034.1 GCA_017415995.1 Akkermansia sp.
CACGTTGGTATTCGGTGAGTTGAGCTTTGTGGGCGACATGGTGCGCAACAACCCCACCGCCGACCTTGGCGGCATGCGTCTGCGTGGCTCCAATCCCGGCCGTGCGGGCATCAACCTGAGTGTCGGAGCCGCCCATCGTCTTTCCGACGACTGGAGCCTCAACGCCTCCTACTCCTTCGAGCTCATACAGAATGTAACAAGCCACAGCCTGAACGTAGGCGCAAGCTATTCTTTCTAAAATCGGAAGAAAAAATATCGAGTGCGGTGTCTCCATTCGGGGACGCCGTATTCTTTTCTTTCCTGCCACGGTGTAGCCCGCAAGGGCGAAGACGTGGCAAGCCCAAATGCTTCGTCAAAAAAAGAGTGAGGGGCGAATTCCCTCACTCTTAAAAATAGAGTTAATGATTGGACGGCTTGCGAACTCAGGCTTGCTCGGCCATGGCTTGGTCGATGAGTTTTTTGATTTCCTCAGCCTGTTTTTTGAGTGCGATAACCTCCTTCATGGCATCCGGCAACTTGCGGATGGCAGCGTATTGTTTGGCTGCGTCCTTGTAGGGGGCAGCAGGTGCACCCCAGTATACCTGGCCACCCTCCAGAGAGGACATAACACCCGTGCGAGCAGCAAGAACGGCTTTATCACCGATGGTAATGTGCCCGGCAATGCCTACCTGTGCAGCAACGGTAACGTAGTCGCCGATGTGAGTACTGCCGGCAATACCGCTTTGGGAAACAATGACGGTGTGCTTGCCGATGGTCACATTGTGGCCGATTTGTACCAAATTATCAATCTTGGTACCCTCACCGATGATGGTGCGACCGAAACGGGCGCGGTCGATGGTGGTGTTGGCACCGATGTCCACACAATCACCGATTTCCACAATACCCACTTGATCCACCGTCTCGTAACGGCCGGTTTCGTTGTTCAGTAGGAAGCCGAAGCCATCCGAACCGATAACTGCCCCGGGTTGGATGACAACCTTGTTGCCCAAAATGCAGCGCTCACGCACGACTACGCGCGGGTAGAGCTTGCAGTTTTTGCCGATAATGGCGGACTTGCCGATGAAACACCCGGCACCGATGTCGGAGCCGTCGCCGATGCAGACCCCGGCCTCAATGATAGCCCCGTGGCCTACGCGCACCTTGTCCGCATTGAGCTGAGCGGAGGGATCCACCACGGCGGTGGCCGCAATACCGGGAACAAAGTCGTTAGCCGCTTTCATGAAGTGCTCCACCATGGCGTTGAATGCCAAGGAAGGATTCTCCACCTCAATAAAAATAACGCCCTCGGGGTATTCCGGAAGAGCAGGGGGCACCAGTACGACTCCTGCTTTTGTGGCTAGGAAGTCCTTAAAGTATTTCTCGTTGCCCAAGAAAGCAATTTCGCTCGGTGAGGCCTCAGCCAAAGTAGCAACTCCGGAGATGCTGATCTCCGGAGCGCTGTTAAGGACTTTGCCACCCGTGAGCGCGAGAACTTCTGTGAGTGAGAGGTTCATGGTCGGCTCCTTTAGCGGGAATACTGTTCAGAATCAGTTGGGCAGGTTGATGCCCGCCTTTTTCAGCTCTGCGTCGGGGTCAAACCCGGCCGGGGCACCGGCGTTGAGCTTCTTGAGAACCTGCGGGGTGATGTCGAACGTCTCCTTCACGTAGGGGAATACCTTGGTGCGCGGAGCGGCGTTCATGGCGCTGGCGTCGATGACCAAATCGTATGCTCCCAAAGCGGCCTCCTCGGCGATGACCTTCTGCACCTCGTTGAAGAGCAGGGCAAGATCGCGTCTGTACAGCTCCTGGAAGGAACGCTCACGAGTCTGGGCGTATTCCTTGAGCTGGTTCTCCTTGGCCTGCAGCTCATTCTGCTTGTTCTGCAGCTTCTGGCGGAGGGCGTTGATTTCCTTCTCGGAGCGGGACGGGTCATACTGCTTGCGGAGGGCCTCAGCTTCCTCACGCAGCTTCTGCAGCTCAGCCTGCTGCTTCTCAACCTCGGTCTTAATCTCGTTCATGTACTCCTTGAGGCGCACCTCAGTATCAAAGCGCTTGTAGAACTTTGTGTACAACTCGTTGACGTCAACGGAGGCTATCTTCAGCTCTGCCTGTACGGTGGATACGAGGGCAGAAGCTGCTACCAAAATGCCGGTGATGATGGGGAACTTCATAATTGTTAATACAGTCTTTTGACGCCTCATATTATACACCCGGGTTTCTGTAAGTCAAGCTCTCTGTTCGATAAAGCTTGTTAATGACACATTTTTTATTTGCGGCAGATTTTTGCGCCTGTAAGCAAGCCATGGCAGGAAAAGATGCTTGAAAAGGCGGTTAAAGTTTGCTAGAATGCGCGTGTAGCATATGAGTAACGAGAGCACACCGATATACCTGCAGGAGAATCCGAGCAAAATACAGCGCATGTTCGGGGATTACTACCTGGAGTATGCCTCGTATGTGATATTGGAGCGAGCTGTGCCGCATATTGTGGATGGTCTTAAACCGGTACAGCGACGAATTCTGCACTCCATGGAGCGCATGGATGATGGCCGCTACAATAAGGTTGCCAATATTGTGGGTGATACGATGAAATACCATCCGCACGGTGATGCCTCCATCGGTAGTGCCTTAGTTACACTTGGGCAAAAGGGATTGTTGATTGATACGCAGGGAAACTGGGGTAATATACTGACCGGCGACTCCGCCGCAGCTGCTCGTTACATAGAAGCCCGCCTCTCAGCCTTTGCCAAGGAGGTGGTGTATAGCCCCAAGGTGACGGAATGGAAGCTCAGTTATGATGGCCGTAATAAAGAGCCGATTGCCTTGCCTGTTAAGTTCCCGCTGCTGTTGGCACAAGGCGCGTTGGGCATTGCCGTGGGGATGAATTGCCTGATTCTGCCTCATAATTTTAACGAGCTGATAGATGCTGCTATCCATTACCTGCGTGGTGAGGAGTTTGCTTTGTACCCGGATTTTCCCACGGGCGGTTTGTTGGATGTGTCCGGCTACAATGATGGTACGGGTAACAGCCGCTTGCGTTCCCGTGCCCGTTTGGATACGTCTCAAAAACGTGTTATCCGCATCACGGAGATTCCCTATGGCGCCACAACGGATTCTCTGATTGAGAGCATCGAGAAAGCCATGGAGAAGGGCAAGCTCAAGGTAGCTAAAATTGAGGATAATACGGCTGCGGAGGCCGATATCCTGGTGCATTTGGCACCCGGTGCGGATGTGGAGAAAACCTGCCACGCCCTTTATGCGTTTACGGATTGCCAGAAGAGCATTTCACCGCGTGCCGTGGTCATCATGGACCGTAAACCGGTGTTCATGGGGGTGAGCGAAATCCTGAAGCATAATGTTGACTTTACGCGCGAAACACTCCGCCGTGAGCTCGAGGTGCGTTTGCATGAGTTGCAGGAAAGCTGGATGCTGGCCAGTTTGGAGAAGATTTTCATTGAAAATCGCATCTACAAGGTATTGGAGGAAAGTGATAGTTGGGAACAATCCATCACGGAAATCGGTGAACGTTTGGCTCCCTTTGTGGTGGATTTTTGGCGCCCGGTAACGCGCGATGATATTGTGCGGTTGACGGAAATCCGTATTAAGAAAATCGCAAAGTATGAGATTCATGATGCCCTAAAGCATATTGCGGGGCTAGAGTCGGAAATTGAGCAGACCCGCAAGCACTTGGCGCAGCTTACGCGTTATACCATACGCTGGTTTGAGAATCTGCGTAAGAAATACGGTGCGGCTTGGCCTCGCAGAACGGAGTTGACAACGTTTGAGTCCATGACGAGAGCGGAAGCTGCTGTGGAAAATGAAACCCTCTACATAGATGAGGAAGGTTTTGCCGGGTATGGTGTCAAGAAGGGGGAAGCGGTGGAAAAATGTTCTTCCCTCAGCGATATTCTGACGGTGGATAATCAAGGTGTGTTGATGATTCGCCGAGTGCAAGAAAAGTTCTACGTCGGTAAAAAGCTGTTGGATATCCGTGTGCTGCGCCCCGGTGATGATTGGGTGTTCAATATGATTTACCGCGACGGTAAGGATGGTATTACCTATGCCAAACGCTTCAAGCTCGGCGGCTTTACGCGTGATAAGGAGTACCAGCTTACTCAGGGAACCAAGGGTAGCCGAGTGTTCTTCTTTACGGTGCATGCCTCGGAGGATGATAGTGCTGCCATGTCGGTCAACGTGTACCTCAAAAATCAGTTCAAACGCTTGCGCCGCCCCATTCCCTTTGAGTTCTCCCGCCTGCGCGTCAAAGGGCGCCAAGTACTCGGCAATATTGTTACCAAGAATCCCGTGGAGCGTATTGCCCGTATTATGCCCACTCCGCAGGATGCCGAGACCCCGGATGACGGTGCCGTGGCTATCATGCCTCCGCCACCACCTGTATCTGCTCCCTCTTCCGAGGCGATAACTACCGAGCAAACCGAGGAGGAGATTCCCGTTATCCCTGCGGAGGACCCCGCCGTTACTCAAATGGACCTCGGGCTTTAGTGCTTCCGCTTAGCCCGTCATCCGCGAAGACTCGCTGGTTATGCGGAGTGTTTTTCCGCGGTTGATTTACAGGATGGCCCCTGCATAAAAGCTGTACTTTTCAAGAATTTGCTTGACAAATTGCGAAGTATACGTATAACATGATAGAGACATGAGCGACACTGAACCTTGCAACATCATCTGTTTGAAATGGGGGACTCGATACCCCGTTGACTATGTGAATATTCTGTACCATTCCGTAAAGCGACATCTTAAACGGCCGTTCCGTTTTGTTTGCGTTACAGATGATGCTACGGGGTTGGATGAGAATATTGACGCTGTACCTTTCCCCCCGAATCCGAGGCCTGATGTATACACCAAATGGCCTAACATCTTTTCGAAACTGGCAATTTTGCAAGATGGGTTTGCGAATTTGCAGGGACCCACGTTGTTTTTAGATTTGGACGTCGTTATCATGGGGGATATGGATTGCTTCTTCGAGTACAAGCCCGGCAAAAATTGTATCATTCACAACTGGATAGAATGGCACAAGACTCTTTTCAGGAAGCGTCCGAATATCGGTAATTCATCTATATTCCGTTTCGAAGCCGGGAAGAGTGGCTACATATATGAAACCTTCCTGCGAGAGTTTGATGATGCTAATGATCAATCCAAATATCCCACGGAACAAGCGTTTCTTACTCATGCCATGGAAGAGGTGTACTGGTGGCCTGAAGAATGGGCTCGGAGTTTCAAACGTACATGTCGCCTGATTTTCCCGCTTAATCTCATCTTTACGCCTAAGAAACCGGACACGAAGGTACTGGTATTCCATGGAGCTCCGGATCCGGATGAAGCGATTGCCGGTTTTAAGGGAAAAAAACTTCATCATAGGGTTTTGCCTTGCAAGTGGATATTAGAGGATTGGCATCAATAATAAACGCAGAGAAAGGCATGAGAGTTGTAGAAGCTCGCATTGAGATTCCCATGGGGAGTCGCAACAAGTATGAGGTGGATGAACGTACCGGGCGCATCAAGCTTGACCGCGTTCTGTATTCCTCTGTGTATTATCCGGCGGAATATGGGTTTATTGAACATACACGATATTTGGATGGCGACCCATTGGATATTCTCGTCTTCACCTCTGCTCCCACCTTTCCGGGGTGTTATGTAGATTGCCGCATTATAGGCGGTATGGACATGATAGACTGCGGTGAGCCTGATGTTAAGATATTAGCCGTTAATGTGGGCGACCCTCGGTATGACCATATCAATTCGCTTGAAGATTTAGCACCGCACTACTTGCAGGAGATTCAGAACTTTTTCAGAACCTACAAGACCTTGCAAAACAAAGTAACGGAAGTAGGTGAGTTTTTCGGAGTTGAGAGAGCCTGCACCATTCTTGATGAATCTTTCATTCGCTTTGCGGAAGGATTAAGACCATAGGGATTGGTATTAATCGCAATCATTCCGGGCTGTGAGTACGGAGCTTGCCGCAGGTGTAGCGGGAGGCAGCGTGCAGTGTGTTGATGAGGAATGAAATCGGAATGCAGCATAAAAATACGATGATGGCTTGCATTCCGGAAGCGTCGTAGTCGCTGCGTTTCAGGTAAATGAGTACCAGAATGTGGAAAAAATAAATATTTGCAGAGTGGCAACGGCCGATAGTGTTGAGCATCGGGATGCGCATATTCCTGTAGCGCACACAAAGAAGCATAAGACTGCATATAAAGATGTAAAGACTGCAAAAATGCAGCCAGCCGTATGTTTGTAGGTGCAGAAAACAGCATATTGCGGCGCTATTGAACAGGAAAAACAGGCTGAGCGTAAAACAGAGCGGTACTTGCCACGCTGCTGCAAACCGCTGCCGGTATTTTGCTAACAGATAGCCGGTACACAAAAATGGCAAGCCTACAATAAGCCCGTTACAACGCATGATGAACAATTGTTGCTCCGTGCAATCGGGAAAAATCACAGTCCCCCACTTATAGCATATGTGAGACCATAGATAGAGCAGGGGAGTATATATGATGATTGCGGGCGCACTGCGACGTAGCAGATAGAATAGCAGTAGCCCCATCCACATGGCACTCAGGTACCACAAGTGCAAGCTGAAAGCAGTGCCCGTGATGAGGATCGGTAGCTGCTCAGCCGTGGTATACTCTGCCACAGATGCGCCGTCTTTCAATTGTTGCAGGAGGTATACGGCATTGATTGCCAAGCTGAGCATGAACGCTTTTTTCGCCCATCGAATGGCTTTTTGTTGTTCAGCTGCTTTTTCCCCGCTGTATAAAAAATAGCCGGTGATGCACAGAAAGCAAGGTGTTGCTATGCCCATGATGGGCTGTAGCGCGCTTTTCCCCCACATATTACAGTGGATGACCACCACCAGAAAGGCACACAGCGCTTTCAGCAGGTATAGGGATTCTATACTCTGCCCCTTTGGTGTGCTGCGTGTTGTGTTGGGCATGCCCGGCGCGTCGGACAAAACAGCTCCGCTGCAGGAATTACCGTGCGCGGAGCTGCTCTGAATTTGACTGTTATCTTTTCTTAGGTCATCGGTACACCGTTGGCATCTTTGTCAACTGTGCACATTTCGATAATAACCCAAATAAAGACGGCAATAGCACCAAAGCCACATGTCAAGCAGGAGATGAGCAGCTGGGCGATTCCCTTACCGCTGTAGCCTGCGTAGAAGTTGTGGATTCCGAGCCCCCCGAGGAAGAGAGCAAGCAGGATGTACGTCATGCGGCTCTTGGGCGGATAATTCGGAGCTGCTTGGTATACGTTTACGTTAATGCCCTGTCCACCCATCTGCTGTTGAGGCGCGCCACAGAACGGGCACTGGGGATAACCGGCAGGCACTTCATTATTGCACTGATAGCATTTCATGGTATGTCTAGTTGTTGTTGTGTATGTACGGTGCAAGATTGCACCTCCCTTATTGCAGAGTTGAGCGTTGTTTCGTCTCTGCGCTAAGTCTTGCTATATGTTACAGATTTATTTGCCTGTGGTCAAGCTTTTATCTTTGTTGTAACATATTTTATTTGCGGTGGTACTACTATTAAGCCGAGGTGGGCGTCCAATCCACGCGGTTTTCCTCTTTCCAGAATTTTTCCAGACCGTAGAAATCGCGCACTTCGTCCGCCATAATGTGTACCATTACGTCAATGTAGTCCAGTACGGACCACAAGGCGTTCGGCGTGCGTTCCGCATACACGGGTTCTACGTTGTATTTTTCTCCCACTTCTTTATCTATACCGCCGAGCACGGCGCGCAGGTGGGGGGTGGATGTTGCCGTGCAGACAATGGCGAAGTCTGTGATGGAGGATGTGCCTCGCAGGTCATACACAGCGATGTCGGTGGCTTTCATTTCTTCTGCTGCAGCTGCGCAGGCGAAAGCTAATTCTTTGCTGTTCATAAGTTTGTGAGTAAAAGGTTGTTATTGGTTGCTTTCCGGTTTTTTCGGAATTTCCGGAATGTCCGGAAGCTTGTTTTCGTCTGGATAAAAAAACATCGGCTCCTCACTATCATCCTCCGGCATGGGTGGAGGCAGCTCACGGGTAGGCGGATTTTGCATGGTGCCGGTTTCCACCAATTCTGAGATGTGCTCGCCGCTGAGGGTCTCATATTCCATGAGCATATCCGCTACCAAGATGAGTTTGTCCTTGTTCTCCGTCAGGATGTTAAGAGCGCGGGAGTAGTTTTCTCCCACAATGCGCTGTATTTCTTCATCGATAATCTGTGCGGTGCGCTCGGAATAGTTTCTTGTGGTTTGTGATATATCACGTGCCAAGAACACCTCACTGTGGTTGCTGCCGTACTCGATGGGACCGAGTTTTTCACTCATGCCGTACACGCACACCATCTTGCGGGCTATGGCTGTGGCTTGTTGGATGTCGCCACGAGCACCTCCGGAAACATCCCCGAATATCACTTGTTCTGCGCAGCGACCTCCCATCGCCATAACGATGTAGTCAAGCAATTCGCTCTTATGTTCGCTGTGTTTGTCTTCATCCGGCAGCATCATGGTAACACCCAAGGCCGGACCACGCGGTATGATGGTTACTTTGTGCAGGGGCAGGGTCTTGGCTAGCTCTGTCTTGAGCAGGCACAGGGCGTGTCCGGCCTCGTGTACGGCGGTCATGCGCTTCTCGCGGTCCGATATCTCCAAGGAACGGCGTTCGCGTCCCCATCGCACTTTTTCGCGGGCTTCTTCAAAGTCTGCCTGCATGACTGTGTTTTGGTTTTTGCGTGCTGCAATGAGTGCGGCCTCGTTCACCAAGTTGGCAAGCTCTGCCCCGGAGAATCCGGTGGTTGCACGGGCAATGGGGCTGAGCTGTACGGTGGGATCCATCTTGATTTTGCGCACGTGTACTTTGAGAATTTGCTCACGCCCGGCGGCATCCGGCAGGTTGACGACCACCTGGCGGTCAAAACGTCCGGGGCGCAGTAAGGCGGGATCCAACACGTCTACTCGGTTAGTCGCAGCGATGACGATGACGTTCTCGTTCGGCGTGAATCCGTCCATCTCCACCAGCATGGCGTTAAGGGTTTGCTCACGCTCATCGTGTCCGCCTCCCACTCCGTGTCCGCGGTGGCGGCCTACGGCATCAATCTCATCAATGAAGATAAGACAGGGGGAGTTTTTCTTGGCCTCGGCAAACATGTCGCGCACGCGGCTTGCTCCCACGCCTACAAACATCTCCACGAAGTCGGAGCCGGATATGGTGTAGAATGGTACATCTGCCTCACCCGCAATGGCTTTTGCCAGCAAGGTTTTGCCTGTTCCGGGCGGGCCTACCATGAGTACGCCCTTGGGAATGGTGCCACCGAGGTTGCGGAATTTGCGGGGATTACGCAGGAATTCCACAATTTCCCAGAGTTCTTCCTTCGCCTCAGAGATGCCGGCAACATCCTTGAAAGTGATGTTGTTGCTGCCGGGATCCAAAAGTCTGGCGCGGCTACGTGCAAACTTCATGGCACCGCTGGGGCCTCCTCCTTGTGCACGGAAGAGGAAAATAAAGATGATAATGATGATGACGATGGGCAGGCAGTTAATGAGGATTGCAGACCACGTATTGCTTTCCACCTTGTAAATGGCTTGGTTGCCCAGCAAATCCTTTACCTGCTCTCCCTGGAATGTGCGGCTGAACGGCACAAGAACGGGCTCGGTATTCTTGGCTTCAACTGCTGTCGGTTGTGCTATTTTGCGGTATTGGCCGATGATGGCGCGCTCCTTAGTACCCGGGGTGATGACAATAACCGGGTTGAGTGTGTGGAGGGGGTGCCCGTTGCTGAGGTATTTGCCGTTATCCGCAGCAAAGAGAATACGCTTGTTGTCGCAGAGTTTGCGGAATTCTTCAACGTTCAGAATATCTACCTCGCTGTTTGCCGGTGCATATTTTTGCAACAGGTTCACCATGGGCAGCTGCTCCTCAGGAATAATGGCGGGAACTTCCGCTTGCTGAGGGGCTGCTTCCGGTGTTTGGGGGGGTGCGTCCGCTGTAGGCTGTTGAGCGTTGGCGGTGGTTGCTTCCGGTTGTTGCGGGGCTGCAACGGGAGGGGCACTCGGGTAACCGATGTGCTCCATGTACTCACTTTCTGTGATACCACAGGTGTTAAGCAGGTTATCCATCTCCTCGCTGTCATTGAAGTACACGAGGAACGCTCCCGACTGCGCTGCCGGCGGTGTCTTCAGGCGGTACGCCGTTATGCTGGCTTTGCTGGAACCATCGTTGCTGGTTATCTCAACCGGATAATTTTTTCGGTCATTGAGGATGATTTTCCCTTCACGGTAATCGTGCTTAAACTCCTCCAATGTCAGTTTCTTGGTGGAGCCGCCGAACCCGTCGTCTGACAGGAACGCAAGCGCAAGTATGCCGGTAATGACGGCAATGAGTATCCACAAGCCCCAGTTTGTTTTGCCCGGGGTGGGGTTCGAGGAAGGCGGAAGTCCGTTCGGGTTCTGTTTTTCGTCAGCCATTGGCGTATGTTATAATTTTGCTATCGCGCATTTTATCCTAAAAACACGCTTTTGTGAATGCTATTTCGAGACATAACGCCGGAAAAGCATGTCATGACGCAGCGAAAACTGCCTCTGAACTCGCCAAATAGCTTGTTGTGTGCTAAAATACCCTCATGCAGACGGAGTCAATGGAGGAAAGCCTCGGTTACAAGTTTACGGATCCCGCTTGGTTGAAGCAGGCTCTGACCCACCCCAGCTCGGACCAAAAACGTAGTACTAATTTGGCCTATGAACGCTTGGAGTATCTCGGGGATGCCGTGCTGGAGCTTGTCGTCAGTCGTGAGCTTTTTTCGCTTTTCCCCCGCGATGATGAGGGTGAGCTTACCAAGTTGCGCTCCGGCATTGTCAGCCGTAAGCATTTAGCTTCTCTCTGTGAGCAATTAGGGTGGGGTGAGTTCCTCAAGATGAGCCCTCAGTTGGAAAAATCCGGCGGGCGTAAGGCTGTATCAGTCTTGGCCAATACCTTTGAGAGTGTTATCGGGGCTGTGATGATGGATTCCAATTATAACGCAGCTCGTAAGGTTGTTCTCAGGTTGTTGCAAAACAGTTTGCAAAACGCTCGCGATTTCTTGGATGTCAATTACAAAGGCTCTCTTTTGGAGACTTTGCAGGCTGTGGATGGTACCGGCCCGCGCTATGAGGTGGCTCCTGTCGATGAGGATAAACCCGCCGGCCCTTTCTTGGCTCATGTGTTCTGGCACGAGCTCGAGGTCGGTTCCGGTGTCGGCCCCAGCAAACACCGTGCGCAAATGGCGGCTGCTGCAGATGCCCTTGCCCGGCGTTTATGGGAGGATTCCGAGTCCTGAGTTCTCGCCGCCCGGGCTCCGATGACGGCAAAAATTGCATTTCCGGTGTTTCTTTTTGCCGTATGTACACAGGGCAAACGCATTGGGCGACGTGTCATACAGAAAATACGGCTTCAAAAATCTTTTTCGTGTATTCAACATCCACAGCACAAGCGAATTGCATGTTCTTTACGGATAATTTTTCGTTTGTGAGCTTCTTATATCGCCTA
>JAFQDN010000035.1 GCA_017415995.1 Akkermansia sp.
AGCCGAAGAACCGGTAATCTCCATCGCGGCGGTGGTAATGGAGCCCGTACGCCACGACACACGGCCATCCACAATCACCGTACCATTGCCGTACAGAGAAGCGGAGTGCGTACCGCCGTGCAGCGTAGCCGTTCGCCCCTCCTCTATATTCACACTCGTTCCGGTAGCCAGGGAATCCGACACATCCAGCGAGCCTGCAAACTTTTTGCCACTCTTAATGCAAGCAAGCCCTGTTACGAAAATGTCATTTTCCACAGCCTTGTTGCTGAGATTCAGCGTACCGCCACTCACATAAATAGCCCCGGAACCGAACGACATCGCACCCGTAGCGGTAAGCGTACCGCCTTCCAAGAAAAGATTACCGTACCAGCCGGAGTTATCGGCATTGAGTTTAAGCGAGCCTTTACCGTTTTTGGTCAGCGCTGCCACACCGACAATAGAACCGGGATTCTTCTTATTCACGGAGAATGTGACGGACTTATCCGAATCAACCGTAATGGAAACGGGCGAAAGCTCACCCTGCAACGTAACCGTAGCGGCTTGTCGGAAAATGACTTGGTCGCCCTGCGAGAAAACAGCACCGGAATCCGCCCAAGTACCACCGCCGACAGCCCAAATACCTTTCTTGCCACTCCACTCCAGCAACGCGCCGGAAGAAATAATATCCACCAGCACCTGATTACCCTCCCTGTACAGCTCGTATTCCAGCACCTGCCCCGGAATGGGGCGTAAAGTCAGATTATCCACGCTACCGCTGAAAGAAGAGAACGAGAACAGGATGTGAGTTCCCAACGCATAGCCATTCGTGAAGCTGATTTCCGTTGCGCCGGAAACGGACAACTTGCCGGAAAGCTCCACCATGGGTTCACCAACAGTAGCATGACTGTTATCCAATAAGAACAATCCGCCACTGAGAGTCAGTGACCCGGCACTAAAATCACCGGCTTCTACCGTAAGAGAGCCCCCGCTGAGCTTGAGAGCACCGGAATAACTGTCTCCTCCGGTAATAACCGAAGAACCGGAAGCCACATTCACCGCGTTGGAAAGAGCCATCCCATTCATGTCCAGAAAACCACCGCGCAGGCTAACAGCACCGCTGCCTAACGCCGTAGAGCTTCCGGCCACCAAGGTGCCGGAATGGACCGTTGTACCACCACTATACGAATTGGAACCACTGAGAGTCACCGTACCGGAACCGTTTTTGACAACACCCGCACTTCCGCTGAGAACATTGGAAACGGAGCCTTCCAACAAGGTTGCATTTTGGGAGAGCCTGAGAGCGTCGCCACTGACAGCACCGCTTTGCAATTCCAAAGCGCCGGAATAAGCGGAGCCACCTTTCAACGAAACATTGCCCTTAATCGACACATCATTGCCGACTGACTTGCCGTTTAGATTCAGCGTACCGCCACTGAGCGCAACCTTACCGCTACCCAATGCGGAAGCATGACCAACGGTAACGGTACCGGCAGAAATGCTCGTTCCGCCGGAATAGGTATTGGCTGTATTGATGGTTAATGAACCGGAACCGGACTTAACCAAAGAGCCGGAGCCGGCAACGGAGCCGGTACCGTTAAACGTAAGGCTACCGGTATTATCCACCTTCATGTTATACGGAGAAACCGTACCGGAAAGCGTTACCGTACGAGTACCGCTGCCGGAAAAATCTGCGCGCACGCCATCTGTGGAGGCAGAGGAACTGCCCCACACCGTCGAACTCCACACACCGTCGGAACCTTCCCACGTAAGCTTCGGAACCGGATTGTACAGGAGGTACAGAACATCACCGGAATAGCTGAGCTCACCGAGTGAGGTAGAAAACGCAGAGTCCCAATCAGCACAGCTATCCGTAAAGCGAATGAGGGCATAGCACTCATCGAACTCCAGGTTATCACCACCCAAAACCAAGTCGAACGAGCCCCCGGATACAGAGAACGCGCCGTTGATAGTCAGCAGAGGAGATGAAGAAGAGGAAAGCGGGTCAAACCTGAAAGAAACACCGCTAGTCAAAGACACCGAGCCACAACTCAGCGTACTATTGCCACATACCTGAAGCGTAGAGTACGTTTGCATGGTAAGTTTCGTCAGGTTGAGAGCCCCCCCATCCAGCACCAAGGTACCACCGGCGCTCATGGAAAGATTCCCAGACCAAGTAGCACCTTTACCAAGGAGTACCGTGTAGGTCTTGAGCACAGACTCCGTGGTAGAAAGCGTCATATTCGTAAAAGAGGCCTTACCTCCGTTGGAAGTAGTCAAATATTCGGCGGTGAGAGTTCCTCCGTTACCCGCAAAGTTATATTCCAAATTTTTATTATACAACTCCACGCGAGCGGCGCTGCCACTCCCCTGTACGGACACCGTACCGGAAGCAGCGGAATCATCAAACGTCACAATGCGGGAAGAATCAAAATAAATCGGGTACAACGAGCCCAAGACACTGATTTTCCACCCGCTCGTCTCATCCGGCAATGCTTCCAAAGTGGGTTGAGCAGCCAAATTCCACTTACCATCTACAGCCTTACCGGTCCATATGAGCTCATTGTCAGGGTCTTCATATATCTCCAACTTGTCTTTGAGAGAATCCGGGGTAGCAATGCAGCCAATATCGGAAATGTACCAAGTTGCATCCGCGTACTCCCAGCGATTGGTACATGCGGAGTTTGTGTACAAGCGGAGCTGCTTATCCGACACCTTGACGTAGAGTTTGAATACCTTATACTCCAAGTCATCAGAGTTGGTTACATACAATGCCTTTACCTGATTATTATCATCCAACTCTACACCATGGCAGGTAATAGCATGCCCACCCACAGCGGAATCCAGACCAAGGTAGACAAGCTGACCTTTTGTCACCAACTCATATTTTTTTGCAGTTTTGTTATATTGATAACCCAACATCGGCAGCAATTGATCCGTAAGAGTACTTACAGACGGAGAGTAATAAGAATTGGAGGCGTCCGCCGATGTTTGAAAATAGAACTCGTTCGTGGTGGAAAAATCATCCTCAAAATACTCGGTCCAATACCCGCCCATTCCCTTCTTCTCGATTTTCGAAAAATAGGGATCATCCCTACCACGCATGAACCAGTACACAAACGAGCTTAAACAGTCACCGTTGTTAGAAAAGACATCCAGAAACAAAAGATTGAGTTTCAGAGAAAGCGTGCCACCCGTCTCGTCCCAATACTGCTTATCATATGCGTAACCGAAAGGCAGAGTACGGGAATCCTTGCAGAAGACCCCGTAGTAAGAATGCCAGTACTCCACCAAGTTTATACTCGTTTGCGCCCAACAGGTGTTGGAATCATCGGTCAGCGGCGCCAACTTCTTGGAGAGGGATGAGCCATTCTTATTAATCCTTGAGTACAAATCACCCAAGAACGAAAGACTTCCTTTATTTCTGTACAGTTTCTTAAAATCCTGAAGATATAAGGAATTATCCGCCCACGAGAAGTAATACCCCTTACCCGTATCGTAAAAACGAGGCGAGTTCATAGGATCATCCGCATCTACACCTTCAACCATGAGGGTGGTATCAGCGAGAGCCAAAGAAGACGTTGCCGCCATTGCAGCCATAACGGCAGCCCGAAGCCCTTTTGTGAGTCGAAGTTTCATATTTATATAAGAAGTCTTGCTACGCTAACATATACACCAATACCCTCCTGACGTCAAGCCCAAAAAGCCCTCCGGAGTATGCGACCGGAGGGCAAAAAAAACAAACAATGCTGATACGGCAAATCAGACGCGGAGGACGTAATCCTCACGACGAGGTTTTACAGGCGGAATACCGCCCTCAGCAGCATAGCCGAGAATGCAAATGGCAAAACCGTCATATTTGGAATCGAGGCCCCATTGTTTGACAATCTCGCGTCCCTCCGGGAGCTCGAACATGGCCTTGCCACGGTTAATCCAGCAAGAAGCAACCCCCACAGCATGAGCAGCCAGCATAAGCGTACCCATCAGCAATGAAGCATCAGCAATACCATTCTCATTGGAAGCATCCGCAAACACCAAGACAGCGGTAGGTGCCCCATACATCGGATCCGAATCCGTGCCCATAATCTGAGCATTCAGCCGGGAAAGACGGCTGAGCATCTCAGCATCCTGCACTACAACCATCTGAGGGGACTGTTTGCCACGCCCCGTAGGAGTCCAAGTGGCAGCCTCCAAGATAGTGTTGAGCTGTTCATCGGAAACCTGCTCCGGCAGGTACTTACGACAACTGCGCCGAGTACGGATATCCTGAATAGTCTCAAGCATACCGAATTATTGTTTTTTGGTAACTTCACGCCACAGCACATAACGGGAAGCGTGATCCGCCAGCAACACATTCCCCTCTGCATCTGTAATAACGATATGGGGAATAGAACGCAAATCCTCCGGAGCCCCCGGAAGCTTTTTACGCTCATCACTATGGTACATAACAACGGCAAATGGGGCAGAAAAAAGCTCCATGTACTGCAAAGCTGCCTTGGGAGTATTGTCACAGCTGAGCACAATGATTTCCATATAACCATCCTTGCGCATCTTCTCATACTCCGCAATGATATGGGGCATCTCACGGCGGCAAGGGCCACACCAATAAGCCGTGCAAAGATACATGTAATATTTTGCATGTGCATTTGGCTTGTGCTCCGTAACAAATTTAGTGTGCTCAATGGCTTTCCCGATGGCATGCTGAGCAGCCGGAGCAGCAGGTGCAGGAGCCTTGGGAGCGGCCTCTTGGGCCGTTGCGGTCAGCGAGGCCATACCAATAATGGCGGCCAAATATGAAAGGTACTTCATAGGTTATAAATTACCACATTCTGCTCCCGAATGTCAATCAGAAAGCGTTTTTTGCAAAAATAACAACTTTTGAGTGCAAGATTAGACTTGAAATTGCCGTACACATAGTAGAAACTTTTACCAAGACCATGCGAACACTCCTTTTCCTTACCTGTATGCCGGCATTACTGAATTTAAACACGGCGCAATCCCACGAAAATGAAGATTGGGACTGCATTACACTCATGCGGGAAGCACGCGCATGCACACCCTCTGCCACGGAAGCACCGGACAAGCTACTTCGGCAGGGAGCAGACCCGAACAAGGGGACAACCGATGGTCACACGCCACTGATGGCAGCAGCCAACAAATGCAACCTCGAAGCCGTACGACTGCTACTGAACGCCGGGGCAGATGCAGGGGCAACAAGCAAGCACGGCACCAATGCATTGCACTTACTGGCTTGCGCAGCATTTTTCTTCACCGAAGAAAAAGAAGCGAAAGAGACAGAACGCATGGAGCAGATTGCAGAGCTGCTGATTAAAGCGGGAGCAAACATACATCAGGCAGATAAAGACGGACTTACGCCCATTGCGTATGCGGCAGGAGGGCACCCGAAACTGGTGAAAAAATTGGCAGAAGCCGGAGCGACTTTACCGGAAGAGGGAACGGAAGCCCATAGAAGAATGATGACACACTGTCTCAACTTCAACTACAAAACAATACCGGCGCTTCTAGAAGCAGGACTGAACCCGAATTACACGGAGGATAACGGAGAGTCACTACTGGAAAAGTGTGCCGATGCACGCAACACGGCAGCGGTGAAAGCACTGCTGCAAGCCGGGGCAGATGTGCACCACCTCAACAAATACGGCAATTGTGTATTATCCGCCATCCGGATTAATTACCGAGATAAGAAAGCAGCGGAAGCCCGTTATAACATTGCACAACTGCTATTGGATGCCGGGGCAAATCCTCTGGAACTTCGTGGCTTACACAATAAAAGCAACCTGTTGCATACCAGCGCCTCCACCGGAGACAGTGAAATACTGCGAATGATTCTGCAAAAATACCCGAATGCGACGGAAATACCCGACAGCGATGGACACACCGCATTGTTACGTGCCGCACGAGCCGCCCATCCGGAAGCAGTGCGAATTCTGCTGAAGGCAGGAGCCAATCCCAACGCCGAATACAAAGACCCACGCGCCATGCAGACTAGCCACTTCGGCGTAGCTGCAGCTGCGGCACTTTCCGACAAAGATACTGCCCTCACCGTACTGCAAGATTTGCTGAGTGCCGGAGCCGAGTTCGATGCAGAGGCACAAAAAAGCATCATGTATTCAGCGGTTCAATATGGCCGCGCAGATGTCGTTCATTTTCTCATTACAAAAGGAGTGGATGTTCACGCAAGACTCGCGCACGATATTCCCTACATACAAGTGGCTGTACAAAACAAAAACAAAGGCATCATTGAGGCACTCATTTCCGCCGGTGCGGATGTCAATGCAGCCAACAACCACGGATTAACCGCCCTGCACCGGGCCATCTCGGGGTCCATGCACGGCAATGACCATGCTTGGTACGTAGTTTCCCTTTTACTGCAAAACGGAGCAGATTTATATGTGAAGGATTTTCGCGGCAAAACACCACTCGATATGGCAACGAGTGACATGTTGATGAAAATTCAGCGCGAGTTTCCGGACAAAATCCGGCAGTAACGGCGCAATGTCAGAAGTATATTTTGACAAGTAAAGAGAGCTCTGCTACAATGGCGGAGATATATGAGCACAGCATTCGTACCGGACGATTACTTCAAGCGATACACCGCCGCCGATATTTTCGGGGATGGAGTGGAGAGTTACGAAGTGGATTTAGGCTGCGGAGACGGCGGATTCCTGCTGGCCATGGCAGAGCATTACCCCGACACAATGATGTTGGGAGTAGAGCGACTGCTGGGACGCATTCGCAAAGTATGCAGCGAAAGTGAAAAGCGCCGACTGTGCAATGTAAAGGGATTGAGAGCGGAAAGTCGCTATTTTTTGGAATGGATGGCAGCACCGGGCTGCATCAGCCGCCTGCACTATCTTTTCCCGGATCCGTGGCCGAAAGAGAAACACCACAAAAACCGATTGGTACAGGACTCCTTCATTCCGGTATTGCACCAAGCTTTGGCCGAGGGAGGCGAAGTGCTGTTCAAAACAGACCACGAGGACTACTTTATATGGGTATGTGAAAAAATGAACGCATCCCCCCTCTTCACACAGGCAGAGTGGAACGCCCCATTCTACCCCAAGACCGATTTTCAGAAACAATGGGAAGCCATGGGCAAACCCATCTTCTCCGCCAGATTCATACGCAACAACGCATGAGCTTTACACTCCACAGCACAGACCCCGGCGGGGCCAGACTCGGCACCCTACACCTACCGCACGGTGATGTCCCCACCCCTATTTTCATGCCGGTAGGCACCCAAGGAACCGTAAAAACGCTGCATCCGGAAGATTTGGAAGCACTGGGAGCACAGATTGTACTGGGTAACACCTACCACCTGTGTTTGCGCCCGGGAGATGAGGCAATCCGTGAGCTCGGAGGGTTGCACACCTTTGCGGGCTGGAACCGCCCCATGCTGACGGATAGCGGCGGTTTCCAAGTATGGAGCTTGGCGCGGCTGCGCAAGATTACGGAAGAAGGAGTCCGATTCTGCAATCATATTGACGGCGCATACATGATGCTCACCCCGGAGCGCAGCATGGAGATTCAGGCCAACTTAGGCAGTGATATAGCCATGCTCTTCGATGAATGCCCGCCCTACCCCTGCGACCGCAAATATGCGGAAAAATCGCTTGGCTACACCTTGCGCTGGGCAAAACGCTGCAAGACTTGGGTGGATGAGCACCAACCTCGCAGCGGCAACGGCTTACAGCAACATTTCGGCATTGTACAAGGCTCCGTTTATGCGGATTTGCGCCGTCAATGCGCTGAGGAACTCGCCGCTATGGATTTTGACGGCTACGCCATCGGCGGCGTTTCCGTGGGAGAACCGGAGGAAGAAATGCTGCGAGCCATTGAAAACACCGCGCCCTATCTACCACAGGACAAAGCGCGCTATGCCATGGGATTGGGCACCCCTACCCAGCTACTGGAGATGATAGAGCGCGGGGTGGATATGTTTGATTGCGTCATGCCCACCCGCTTGGCACGCCACGGTGTAGCACTTACGCCGGATGGCCCCATTCACATCAAAAACAAGCGTTGGGAAAACGACAGCAAGCCGCTGGACGCGGAGGGGCACCCGCACGTCACGCGTTTCTCCAGAGCAGCCATTCGCCACTTCTTCCGCGCAGGAGAAATGCTGGCGCTGCGACTGCTTTCCTTCCAAAATCTCCACTTCTATCTCCGGCTCATGGCGCAAGCGAGAAGCGCCATTGCCGCCGGTCAATTCGCTGCCTTCAAAAGCAGCTTCATCTCGCGTTACCAAGCAAACGATATACAATGACCAGCAACATAATACTCGCCGAAGGCGGAATGGCGATGATTCAGCAGTTCCTGCCGTTCATCCTCATCATCGTAATCTTCTATTTCCTGCTTATCCGCCCCCAGCGCAAGCAGCAAAAAGAGCTCCAAGAGCGCCAAAATGCGCTTAAAGACGGGGACAAGATTGTTACCGCAGGGGGCATTCACGGCATCGTGCGTGATGTGGATGACAAAACTGTCAAGGTTGAGGTATGTGCAGGCGTTCTCATCAAGTTTGAGAAAGCCAGCATTGTGCACGTGAGCAGCAAGGAAAGCTGATTCTCACCCCTCCCGCACTTCATTTTACCACCCTGCAGCAAATAACCCCGCGCTGCAGGGTGTTTTTTACTCCATACACCATGCCGGAAGTCTACACAAACGCAGAGCTTACAGCCGACACCGTTCGCCGAGAACACATACGTTTAGGCGTAATCGGGAACCCCATTGCGCACTCAAAATCTCCGCAAATGCAACAAGCAGCGCTGGATGCACATGGAATCCCCGCCCGGTACATCCGCATCTTGGCAGATACCGCAGCCGGAGCATTTGAAGAAACGCTCCGGCACTTGGATGAGCTCGGCTTTACCGGAGCAAATGTTACCGTTCCGTTCAAAAAGAACGCCTTTGCGGCAGCAGTAAAAGCGGACGCGCTTTCCACCCTATGCGGAGCCGCCAACACCTTGGTACGCAAAGAAGATGGCTGGCACTGCCACAACACGGACGGCCCGGGTTTTGAGCGAGCCATCTTTGAATTAACCCACAAAAAGCTCCATGAGCTCAACATACTGATTCTCGGAGCATGTGGAGGAGCGGGCTCAGCCTTGGCAGCCCAATGTGCACTTGCCGGTTGCCCGCAGCTCACCCTCGTGAACCGCCCGCGCCCACAGCTGCAAGAACTGGCTGACACACTGGCTCCGCACGCAAAAGGCAGCATTGTGACGGCACATTTCGGCTCCGGCGAATTGGCAGACATGCTCCGTCAAACGCAACTCATTGTGAATGCTACCAGTTTAGGGCTTAAAGTCGGAGATCCCCTGCCCATTCCACCGGAATTACTGACACCGCAACACATCGTGTACGACATAGTCCCGCACGACACACCGTTCCGCCGTCTTGCAACCGAGCAAGGGTGCCTTACTGACAACGGATTGGGCATGTTACTGTGGCAGGGTGCTTATGCATTTGAACATTGGTACGGATTCCTACCGCAAATTGCCCCCATGCGAGCAGCGCTCTGCCGTTAATCACCATTTTTACAACATGCCGCGATTGGTACTTGCTAGGAACGCACCACGTGTGTTACAATCAAATATATGGTACGTCTTTTTCGCACAATTCTTATGATGGCAGCCATCCTGCTGACAGTAGGAGAACAGGAAAGTGCCGCTGCCACAATGGCTGAGTTTACGGATGACGGCAAGTGGGCGCTCGTTCCCTTGGCAGATGGCTTTGATTTTCCCGTCGGTAAACCGAATGGCGATGGCTACTATAAAGCGCGTGGGCTGCGCCTCAAATCCCCCCGCCACTTAGGCGAGGACTGGAACGGCAACGGCGGCGGCAACTCCGACCTCGGCGACCCGGTCTACACCATCGGGCACGGCATTGTAACCTACGCCGCGGATGCCAAAGGACGCTGGGGCAAAGTGGTGATTGTACGCCATGCCTTCCGCGAGCCACGCAGCGGACGTGTTCTCTGTTGCCAAACCCTTTACGGACACTTGGATCGCATTGACGTAAAACTGGGGCAAATCGTCAAACGGGGCGACCAAGTAGGAACCATCGGCACCAACCGCGGCATGTTCCCCGCCCACCTGCATGCAGAGCTCCACTTCAATATTCTGGCAAACTGCGGACAGCAAGGAATCCCCAAAACTGCCAAAAATTACGGAGACCTCACCTCTTTTATCAATCACTACCGCAGACTGCGCTCCGAGAGTAAATATGTGAAAGTCCCGGTAGGTTGCTTCCTCCCTTACAAGGACACGGAAGGGTTGTAAAACTCCGTCACAAGTATGAAAACGTGTCTGTTCGGCGGTTCTTTTGACCCGGTGCATGCCGGGCACCTGCACATTGCGCTGGCCGCCGTGCAGCAAGCTCAGGTGGACAAAGTGATTTTTTTGCCGGCTGCCTGCTCTCCCTTCAAAACGGACAAAACAACATTTTACACAGACGCCCGGCGCATGAGTCTCCTCCGCTATGCCACGGCAGACTTACCTTGGGCCGAGGTGTCCGATGCCGACCTTAGGCTACCGCCTCCCAGTTGGAGCTGGCGCTTAGTGGAAACCTACAAGAATGAACATCCGCAGGATGAATTATTCTGGCTCATGGGCACCGACCAGTGGGAACAACTGCACAAATGGGCGCGCTACGATTACCTCATCCGCCATCTCACCTTCATTGTGTACCACCGCGGCACCCCACCCCTGCCCCGAGAAGGCGTGCGCGCCGTCTTCATCAGCGGAAACCACCCTGCCTCGTCCTCTGCCATTCGGCAAGCCATTCTCAGCGGCTCCGAGGTTCCTCCGGAGTGGATTCCGAAGGGCATTTCTCATTACCCTATGGACGTGAGGTGCGCCCCTGAAAAGGCCACATGAGTTAACGAATTTTAGGGTGGAAAAAGAGCCGTGTTTGGGGTAAGATAACCGCAAACACAACAATGAGCAAACAATACACAGAAGATTTCACGGCGACAGTTGCCTTGGAGGCAGTGAAAGGCGAAATGAGTTTGCAGGAACCGGCAGCCCGGTACGGAGTGGCCGCCGGTCAGATATACGAATGGAAACAACAGTTGCAGCAAGGAGCAGCGCAGTTGTTTGTCCGTAAGAATAAGGCAGACAAAAATGTCAGAAAATAGCGAGCGATTGCATTCATCCCTTGGCAACAAGACACCGGAAAAATGGAGAGAAGAGCATCAGTCCGTCGCCTGAATCCCCCCCGGCGAAATTTTTTGGCGATTTTTCCGCTACGGCGGGGCTCCCTCCGCTACAAAATCACAAAAAATTAGGATTGACAATCACCGCAAAAAACAGTATCTTAACCACAGCTCCAAGCATCGGCTCCAAAATTCCTTAAACAACATAGCCGGTGGTCAGAAAACGGGGCGCACCTCACAACCATGAGATAAAGGATTTTAAATAGGCGCGAATGACTGATGAATTATAGAAATATATTGTTATTAAGTGCTTTTTGGACATTGATGTCTCCTTTGTTAGAAGCACGGGATATCTTTGCAGCTGAATATAATCCTCGTACGGAATTGCGAGAAGATGAACGGCAACAAATTGCTAGAGTGCGAGAGTTTTATCCAGATACTGCCGATAAAAGTGGTACAGAAATTCAGCGCTTGTTTCAATCATCAGAAGCGTATAAGATTTTACAACCCACTGTAAAAAAATGGATTAATTCAAATACCGAAAATTATCAACCAGATGAGTATAAGCAATATTTGCTTTATTTGCAAGATGAAGTTGGTATTCGTGTTGTTTTTCAAGATACGGAAAAGGGACGTTTTTGGATAGAGCGGGATAGGTTTTATCCTGATGATGCAGCCTATTCTTACAAAAAAGAACCTGCCATTAATCCTGCAACTAAAAAGCCATGGATTCAATTGCCGGCAAGCACGCTTAAAAAGATTGAGCGTCAAACAGGACAAAAATTTAGTGCAGAAGATAAAGCCTTTCTTAAAGATGTACTCATGGTTTTGAATGAAAATTTCCATTATTTTTATGGTATGGAATTTGTGCGATTATCTGAAAGAAATATTGAACGAGAATCTTTGGTTGGTAAATTTAGTCCAAGGAGAAAGTTGTTATTTGGGGATCATACTCCTTATGTGATGGAGGGGGATGAAACTGAACAACAAAAAGAAATTCATCATTATTTAGGTCATCCCATCTATAGTTTTGATAATTTAGTTGATCCTGACTATAGAATTAAAGACACTTCAATTTGTAATGCACGAGGTACAACACATATAAGATTAAAAACAGGTCAAATGACTCAAGTTGTTTATTGGGTTGATTTGGATATGAAAAGGGTTTTGCCAAACTTGGATAGTCGGGCGGCTGCAGTAGGTAATGCCGCCTATTCATTGCCGATTATGCTTAATAATTTGGCAAAATTATGTGCTGAAAAAGGTGTTGATTTAACAGATAAAAAAGCAAATAAAACCCCATTAACAAGAGCCCTTTTTGAAATTCACGAGACAACAAAGCTCTATGTTGATGCTGTTGCCAATCATGAATATGTGAAACAAAGTGCAAGAATGGATTCTTTGACAGGGGATGAACGCCGATTATGTGATGTTGTTCCCCTTCCAAATCTAGGGAGCAGTGACACTCCAACACAGAGTAAGAAAAAAGTTTCAACCCAGAAAAAGAAAACAACAACCACACGGCGCTCAAAGGATAGACAGCGCTAAAGGAGGTTAACATAAAAAACACGCGTTGGAACAATTAGGAAAATGGCAATTTGTCGGGCAGAATCTACAAACATTGTCATCGCATAGAGGCTCGATAACGCGCCTCTATAGCGCATGATTGCCGGATGTATGGAAGATTTTCTTTGAAAAAAGGTTTAGGAATTGCCGAGGTCTCCTGCATTAACCTTGCAATGTACCCCATAAGGCGAAGAGTCATGCAACGTTTGGGGTGTATGCTCTACACTTGAATGACTCAGAGGAGACAAACTCGTACTTGACAACTATTTGAATTCCGCGACTTTTTTGACGCAGTGCCGGAAAAAGGGGAGCTTATTTCGTAGGACGCTCAGGGCCCATGCCATAGGAATTCGGGCCGTCACTACATGTCACAGCGAACAGCAACATGATAAAACTACCAACATAGGACACTATCGGAATATACGCCAGCAACTGCCACCAACCGCTCTTACCAATGTCATGCAAGCGGCGCGAGGTAACTGCCCATCCCGGGACTAACGCCGCAAGCCAGTAGATACCGAGCATGACAACCATAGCTGAGAGCACGTTTTCTTCCTCTGTCAGAGCATAAATAAGAAAAAATACCACACCAATAAGAAGAAATACTAAGACATTGGCCAACGAAAACCACCAATACTCAGAGCGAGAGGCGCGACCGGAAAAAGTTGCATACTTGCTTGACATGCAGATTGTCCAGGCAACGATAGGGCCCCACTCCCTGCTATTGAACACCCCCAAGCCGGGAACATCACTGAACACCACATTGATGGGTTGCCATTCCGTCATTCCCTCCGTAAACACCAACTGTACGGGACACAGCTGCTTTGCGCGCAGCAGTTGCAAAATCATCTCTCTATTCAAAGGACCGACGGGAGTTCCGTCCGGCATTGCCACATAATATTGCTTGTTCATAACTTATTTTGTCTGAGGATTGACTTGGTATACGATATAACAGATTCTTGGAATTGTCAAGTTCTTCAACTGACCAACGCACATATTATTTTACAAAAATTAATTTTGCGACTTGCGCAAAAAAGAAAAAAATGGTAATATATCCCCCGAAAAGGTAGGATATGCGACAACGCTTTCTGACATGGTTGTTACTATTAGTCTGTGCCACATTTGCAGTTACAGGCGCGTTGGCATATTTACAATTTGAGAGGCAAGCCCAAGAGAGAGCGGAACAACTGCTCAACACCCGTCTCAGCGACCTCTCCGAGCTCATCAGCCACACGGAAGCAAACATGCGGCATGTAGAGCAAATCAATGATGCAGGCACACTGAGCCGCACACGAGCCGTGGCGGAAATCATCCGTCTCAATCCGGGCATAGTGCATGATGAAGATGCCCTGTACGGGCTGTGCAATGAGGTAGGAGCCCAGCAACTCATCATCACGGATGCCGAGGGCAAAGTAACCGCAGCCGTACCTTCGGAATTAGTCGGGTTCGAGCTCAAAGCCCATGAGCAAAGCCGACCGTTCCTCAAGTGCATACACAATGAAGGGGAAGAACTCGTACAGCGACCGCAAGGCAATGCCTACAGCGGAGAGATTATCCAATACGCAGGCGTCTCACGCCGAGACGCCAAGGGAATCGTACAACTGGGATTCACCTCCATGCACGAGCAAGCAGCGCGTGCCGGTAATAGCTTCGGGGCACTGGCAGACAGCTTCCGTTTAGGCAAGAACGGGCACATCATCGCATTCCGGCACGGCGAACTGCTCAACACCGATGAACTGAGTTACCCTACCGCCCACTTGCTATCGCTACCCATCGGCATCACCACGCGCATAGAGTTGGCAGATAAGGAATACTACACCTATGTTGTAGAGAAAGCGGGCATGCGCATGGTAGGACTACTGCCGGTAGAAGAGATGACGGAGGTAAGTTTGGAATCCCTCAAGCAGTTATTCATCAGCAACGTATGGATGTTTGCAGTCATGTTCCTGCTGGTGTGGGTGCTGCTGCAACGCTTAGTCCTCAATGGGCTTTCCCGCATCAACAAATCCCTGCACCGCATTGCGGAGGGCTACATGGATGAGCGCATCAACGTACGAGACACCCCGGAGTTCACCCGCTTATCCACCGGCATTAACACCATGGTGGACGCCCTGCAATCCTATGCCGAACACCGCCGAGAGCGCCTCCGCCGAGAACTGGCCATGGCGCGCTCCGTACAAGACACCGTACTGCCCAACAAATTCCCGGCATTCCCGGATCAAACGGCATTTGACCTGTACGCAGCCAAGCTGGAAGCGAATGTGGTAGGCGGTGATTTTTACGATTACTTCATGGCCGACAGGGAACACCTGTGCTTTATGCTGGGCGACGTGTCCACCACAGGCATACCGGGAGCCCTGTTCATGATGAGAGCCTTATCCATCATCCGAGGATTAGCCTCCGGGGGGCTTACCCCGGAGCAAATGATGACGGAAGCCAATAAAGCGCTGTGTGAGAACAACATCACAAAGACCCGCTTATCACTCTTCTTTGCCCGACTCAACATAAAGAGTGGCATGCTCCGATTTGTCAACGCCGGCACACCGCAGGCACTCCGTGGCAGCAACGGCACCAGCTACGAGATGCTCCCCATGCGTTCCGGCTCGGTACTCGGCTTCCACAACAAAGCCGTGTACAGGGAATGTGTTATCCGCTTGGCACCCGGAGAGCGCATTTTGCTCTACTCACAAGGTGTACTTAAAGCGACAGACGCCACCAACACCCCCTTCGGCGCGGCCAGATTACAAAGCATCCTGCAAGAAGCCACGGAAAGCCCGACAGAGCAAATCCGCAAGTTGCAGATAGAGCTGAAAACCTTCACCGGCAACAAAGAACAAACCGACGACTGCACCATGCTCGCCTTGGAGTACAAGGGCAAGTGGATGTGTCGGTATGAAAACAGCGTCACTACGGGAGAGCTCAATGAGCTCGTACAGCTTACCAATGCGCTCAACACTCGGTTGGAGAGCGTACTGGCAGCCCCGGTTGCCATAGCCGAGCTCTGCAGCAGCATCAGCACCCTGCTCTCACAACTTCCCGCCGGGCTGACAGCGAATCTTCTTCTCCTTTGTAATGAAGAAGAAGCCGAGCTTACCCTCCAATACAACCTGTGTGATTTTAATCCCTCTGAGAACATACCACCTCAACCGGTAAACCATATTCAGTATTCCACCTCAAGCGATAACGGCAGCACCATCATACTCCGCAAACAACTGGCATGAATCCTCCCGCTCCTCCCAAGATTTCGCCCATCCAAAGTGCACCGCCCATTCCGGCGCCGGTGCCGGAACCGCAACAAGCGGAACATACCACCACCACCCGAATACCGTTGCCCCCCGGAGCGCAAGTGGGGGAATACACCATCATTTCCAAACTGGGCAAGGGTGGATTCGGCATCACCTACCGTGCACGCCATACGGATACAGGTACGGTGGTAGTCATCAAAGAACACATGCCGGAGGGCATGGCCATCCGCATGCCGGACGGCCGCTCCGTTGTCAGCACCACCCCGGAAAAAGAAACGGATTTCCGCAATACCATGGCGGAGTTTATGGAAGAAGCCAGTGTACTCATGGGGCTGGAGCACCCCGGCATTGTGCCTATTCTGAGCGCCTTCGAGGCTAACGGCACGGCATATTATGCCATGCTTTTCGTGGAGGGTGAGCAATTGAGCATCCCCAAACAACCCACCCTCGACCGTCAAAAAAAGGCAGCAGAAGCCCGCAGAATCAAGCATCTGCTGCGCTCTATGCTCCTCACCCTGGAGTATTTGGAACAGCACAACATCGTCCACCGCGATATTAAACCGGAGAACATCGTTGTCAATGAGGAAAACCGCCCCATCCTCTTGGACTTCGGGTCCGCGCGCCAGTTGCAACCCGGCAAAGTATTCAGCAACATTTACACCCCGGAATTCTGTGCCCCGGAGCAATGCAACGCCAAGTCTGACGCAGAGATGAGCCGCAACATCAGCGTACGCTCGGACCTCTACTCTCTCGGAGCATGTTTCTACTATCTCGTCACCAGGCTTACGCCCCCCCGAGCCGACATGCGCACCCACGCCACGCCGGATCCCTACAAACCGCTCGCCGGGCGCAAGGATTTGCAGCTCTATTACGAGCCCTACTTCCTCCAAGCCATTGACCGCGCGTTGAATTTGGATGCTCGCGAACGCTGGCAAGACGCCGCCACATGGCGACTGTGCATAGAAGATGGCATTGTGCCGCCTCCGCGCGGAATCATGCTGCGCATGCGCATCTACATGGCAATAGCCCTAGCGGTCATTATGGTACTCGGTGGACTCTTTGTATGGGCACTCCGAGAAAAGGAACAGGCGGAACAAATGTACCACCAAAGCCTCAGCTTCACGGAAAGCCTGCTTTATGACTTCAATACCGAGCTGGCAGACCTTCCCGGGGCCACACAACTGCAACGCAAACTGGGCACCAACCTCAAAAATTACTTGGACAGCATGGAAAAACTCCCACTGGCCGACAATACAAAAACCCAGAGAGCTCTTGCCATTGCTTGGCAAAACCTCGGCGATGTTTATGCACAACAAGGCAACTTAGAGGAAGCCACCAACTCCTACCGCAAAGCCTCCCAACTGCTGGAAGAGCTTATCAGTAACAGCCCCACTGATTTACGCCTCAGGTACGAAGCAGCAAAAACCCTTACGCGCCGTGCGGAGATAGCCAGAAAGCGCAACATGCTTGATGCCGGACACCGCCTCGCAGCCCGAGCCATACAGTTGCTGACCGAAGTTTGCCGGCAGGCCCCGAACAACCCGGACTACCACTGTGCGCTTGGCGAGGCCATGGAGGCCACTGCCCATTTGGCGGACAACAGCGGCAGAGCCGACAAACGGAGGAAATCATTGGAGGACATGCTGAGCCTTTATCGAGAACTGGTCAACACATACCCCCGGCATGATGCAGCGCGTAAGGGATTGGCATACGCACAAATCAGCCTTGCGGGGCTCTTTATGGACCTCAACAACTACGCCACCGCGCAGGAGCTGCTGACGGAAAGCAAAAAGATTTTCTACGAACTCGCCGTCAAACATCCCCACCGGCTCTCATTCCAGTACGGGCTCTCCACCGCCTACTACCGCATAGGAGAGCTTAACAACAGAATGAGCGCAGACTGTGCCGATGACGCCCTTAAATCCACCTACGACAGCCATGCCATGGTTGCCTTTGAGCAGTGCGTCAAACTTGCGCGCCAACTGGAAAACATGGATAAGGAAAACTCCCAATACCCATTCCAACAATGCCGGGCCATGGCTCATACTGCTAACATTCTTCTGCGCAAAAATGAGCTCAATAAGGCGGAACGACTCAGCGTTGACACCCTCAACAAAATCACCGTTCTGCAACAGGCAGCCCCCAACAACGCAGATTATGCGCAAGTGCGAGCTGCAGTACTCCGCAGTCTTGCGCTCATTCACAGCAAACGCAAGGGAGAAAACGCCAAAGCCACCCAAGAGTTCGCGGAATATCGTGAGACCATCCGCAAGCTCTTAGAGCAAAGCCCGGATAACCCCATGCTGCGCTACATGTATGCGGATGCCCTAGCAGAATCCGCCACCCACGTCAAAAACCTCGGACAAATTGAAACCGCCCGCACTTGGCTGATTGAGGCGGAAACCTGCCTCGATAAAATCCGTGGGCGCGGCAAAGACAACAACATCTGGGCCTCGCGACTTCAGGAAATCCGCGACATGCTCTCCGAACTCAAAGCTCCCATCAGCGTAGAGCAACAATAACCCGTACACCCGCGCACAACGAAGATTATCAGGCACTGCTCCGCTACTGACACAAAAAGACACGCTGAAAGCTGGAAGAGCGGAAAGAAAGGGTGTAGAATAAACGTTGTGAAGAAGTGCCAGATATGCGGAAAACGAGCGTCCATGCAGTTGACGCAGATAGTAAACGGGGAAGTAACAGAGCTTACCCTGTGTGAGGCATGTGCCAAAAGCAAAGGTCTGTTTGACCCGCAGTCACTGAGTTTTGCGGAGCAGTTTTTTCCGGAAGAGTTCAAAAAGAAAATAGACAATCTGGTAAAAGAACTGGTACAGCATAAACAAAACGAACAGGAACAAGCGCAGGAAAGCGTGAGAACGGATATGCTGACTCGCTGCCCGGTGTGCGATTTTACCTTGGAGCTATACCGCAAGACGGAGCGATTCGGATGCCCGGACTGCTATAGCGTCTTCGGGCCTGAGGTAAATAAGGGAGAAGAAACAACAAGCAACAGTGGTGCCGTGGACGAGGTATCACCGGCAATCGCCAGGAAAAAGCTTGAGCAGCAGCTGCAAGCCGCTATAGAACGGGAAGATTACGAAACTGCGGCAATCCTGCGCGATAAGCTGAAAAAAACGGACTGAGCAAAAGAGAGCCAATGAACTTCAAGACACTGACAAAACAAGCGTCGAGCTGGTTCAAAAACCCCGGAGGCGCGTGTGACATCATCATCGGCACCATGGTGAGAGCCGTACGCAACCTGAGGGGGCACCGGTTTCCGGGGTGGAGCACGGCAGAAGGCAGAAAAGCCGTAGCAGATATCCTGCTGCCTGTTCTGCGAGAACTGCCGGGCAACAAGACAGGATTTGAGGCTGAGATGAAGGATTTGAGCTACGAGCAAAGGCGTATACTGCTGGAGCGTAAGCAACTGAGCCATTGCATGGCTGCTCGGCAAGACGGATGCCACGTACTCATCAACAAAAAGCAGGATATCACCTACATGGTCAATGAAGAAGAGCATTTGGCCATACATTTTTACGAAAGCGGAACGGATAACATACAACTGACCAAGCAGATACAGAGGGCTCGTAAAACCCTTGCAGCACTGGAAAAACGGCTGGACATAGCCCACAACCGGCGCGACGGATACCTGACCAGTATGCCGGCTGAGAGCGGCAGCGGATTACAACTCTACACCGTCCTGCAGCTCCCCTGCATGAGCATTGCGGGCATGATGCAACAGGTAACCCGAGGATTGGAAAAATTGATGCTCAACATCTCACCGTTTTACTCCGAGCTGGGGGACGACACCGGGCATCTGTATGTTATCTACACAGCCCCCCTCATCTGCGGGGGGGAAGAGGATATGGCGAACCACCTCCGCAACATTGTGTACACCTTGGCGGAGCACGAGATGCAGGCGAGGCTGAAAATGACAAGCACAGAGGAAGGGTTCAGCGTACTGATAGACAAAATAAGCCGAGCATACGGTTTATTGGAATACGCTAGGCGCATGGAATACGCCGAGCTCATCAACACCCTGGCAATGCTGCGCATGGGAACCGTATGCGGGTATGTTCAACCTACAGACCGCTCCCCCAACCAATTTCTGGCAGAAATGGCTGCATGTTACCCCACAATGGCACCATATAACATGCAATACATAACACAGGATGTAGCTGAAAACTGCAGTCAGGAAATACTGCGCCCCCTACTCTGCCGCAACCTCATTAAAGACGTTATCTTTACACAAAACACCCTGAACTCGGAATATGAATAATTTTACCCCCAGAGCCCAACAAGTACTAAACTTGGCACGGCGAGAAGCAGACCGCTACCACCACAACTATATAGGCGTAGAGCACATCTTGCTCGGCATGCTCAAGCTGGGGCACGGAGTAGCTGTCAGCGTAATTGAAAACGCAGGCATTGTAACCGCTGAACTGGCACGTAAAGTGGAAGCGTCCATGGTACAGGGAAATGCCTCCGGCACGGAAGGCTCCCTACCCTATTCGCAACGAGTAAGGCGCATGCTCTCCACAGCAGGAACCGAAGCTAGAGAACTGCGCCACACCTACATCGGCACAGAGCACTTGCTACTGGCCATGCTGCGTGATGATGACGGACTGGCAAAACAAGCGTTCAACTCATACGGACTTACCTATACAGCTGCACGTGAGGGCGTAATGCGTGAAATCGGCACCAAGTTCGGGACTGATGAGCAGGCGGAAGGTGAGGAGGACTCCCTCTTCCGCAACAAACGCGAGCGCGACGAGGAAGAAGATGACGCCAACGCTTTTCTGCATGCCGGAGCAAGCCAAAGCCGCCGGAGTGCAGAAAAAACAGACACCCCCGCCCTTCACGCATTCGGGCGAGACTTGACAGCCAAGGCAGCAGCCGGAGAACTGGATCCGGTCATCGGCCGTAAGGCAGAAATAGAACGAGTCATACAAATACTGTGCCGCCGAACAAAAAACAACCCGGTACTACTGGGTGAAGCAGGCGTGGGAAAAACCGCGATAGTGGAAGGATTGGCACAAATGATAGTAAACGGAGATGTTCCGGAGTTTCTGCTGAACAAAAAGCTCATCTCGTTGGATTTGGCCATGATGCTGGCCGGCACAAAATACCGCGGGCAGTTTGAGGAACGCATCAAAGCAGTCATGGAAGAGATACGACGAGACCGCAAAGTCATACTCTTCATTGACGAGATGCACACTCTTATCGGAGCGGGCTCCGCAGAAGGCACCATGGATGCCTCCAACATCATCAAACCCGCATTATCGCGTGGCGAGATGCAAGCCATTGGCGCAACAACACTTAAAGAATTCCGCCACATTGAAAAGGATGCAGCCTTTGAGCGCCGCTTCCAACAGGTTCAGGTAAAGGAGCCGAGTGTGGATGACACCATACGCATCCTGGAGGGGGTAGCTCCGCGTTATGAAGAGCACCACCACGTAACCTACACAGCAAAAGCACTGGAGGCAGCGGCCAATTTATCCAAACGCTACCTTACCGGAAGATTTTTGCCGGATAAAGCTATTGACGTAATAGACGAAGCGGGTTCCCTGCACTGTGTAGCACGCATGACCCGCCCGCAAGAGCTCAAAGACCGCGAACAACAACGCAAAGAACTGGATACGCAAAAACAAGCAGCCGTAAAAGCACAGGACTTTGAGCTGGCCGCAAAACTGAGAGACACCATTACAGAGCTGGACCGCAACTTCCGCAGCGCCGTTGAAACGTGGAAAGAACAAATGAACACCGGCAGCCAACAGGTAACGGAGGAAGACATTATGGCCGTTATCTCCAAGTGGACGGGGATTCCGCTTTCTCGCATGGAGGAAAAAGAAACGGAAAAGCTCCTGCGCATGGAAAATGAGCTGAAAAGCAAGGTAATTGGGCAAGATGAAGCTTGCTCGGCCATCTCGCGCGCACTGCGTCGCAGCCGCGCCGACATCAAAGACCCCCGGCGCCCCATCGGTTCCTTCCTCTTCATGGGGCCCACCGGTGTAGGCAAAACGTATTTGGCACGCAACCTGGCAGAAATTATGTTCGGCACGGCCGAGGCATTGATACAGGTGGACATGAGCGAATACATGGAAAAACACAGCACCAGCAAAATGATTGGCTCGCCGCCCGGCTACGTCGGGCATGAGGAAGGCGGACAGCTCACGGAGCAAGTGCGCCGCCGCCCGTATTCCGTCATTCTGTTTGATGAAGTGGAAAAAGCCCACCCGGATGTCATGAACATCCTGCTGCAGGTACTGGAAGAAGGCAGCATGACGGACTCCATCGGTCGCAAAGTAAGCTTCAGCAACACCATTATCATCCTCACCTCAAACGTGGGAGCCAGCTTAGCTGCACGGCAGGGCAAAATGGGATTCGGTGCCATCAACTCTGAAGAAGCTGATTACGAAACGATGAAAGAACGCATCGGCGAGGCAGCCAAGCAGCACTTCCGCCCGGAGTTCATCAACCGTTTCGATGAACTTATCGTCTTCCGCATGCTGGAACGCCGCGATTTGGAGCAAATTGTGGAGCTGGAAGCCCAAAAACTCATAAAACGCCTGGCTGATAAACACATTGACCTCAGTCTTTCCCCGGAGGTTATCAGCATGCTGGTGGATAAAGGATACGACCCGCAATACGGAGCACGCCCGATGAGACGCGCCATTGAGCGACTGCTGGAAGACCCGATAGCGGAAGCCATACTGCGTGGAGATTTGGCTGCCGGGAAAAAAGCACGCGCCATATGCCCCGATGGTACAAATAAGATTGACTTTGTCCACATACAGCCCGAAATTGCTCAACCAAAAACGGAGCCGAAAAAGCTGCCTCGCAAACCGAAGACTGCGGTAGCCCCAAAGAAGAAAGCCACCGCAAGCAAAAAGAAAAAGGAGGATAACTAATTTACCGGGACACACACCATGAAAGCGCCCATCATCAAAAAAGTGGATTCTGTATCCGTAGCACGCTTTTACGAATGCTACGGTGGCTCACTGGAGTTACAGCTCTGCAACAGCCCGCTGGGGATGTCGCGTAAGATACTGCAACCCACCCTCAACCGCCCCGGCTTAGCACTGGCAGGCTACTTCAGCTACTTTGCACACGAGAGAATCCAAGTGTTCGGTGCTGCGGAAATGGCCTACATGAGCACCATGGAGGGCATACCGCGAGAGGAACGAATCCGGCGCATTTTTGCGGAAGACGTGCCCTGCCTTATCTTCACACGAGGGGTGGACATACCGCGCGATGTACTGGAACTGGCGGATGAATACGCCGTTTCCGTATTCCGCTCCCCGTTGCCGACAGTAAAGCTGGTTAACCGAGCCACCATCATCCTAGAGAACGAATTTGCCGAAAGCACCACACTGCACGGCTGCATGGTAGACGTCAACGGCGTAGGGGTAGTCATTACCGGAGAAAGCGGAATCGGCAAGAGCGAGATTTCCCTCGGGTTGGTAGAGCGCGGCGCCTCCTTGGTGGCGGACGATATGGTGCGGGTGCGCAACATCAGCGGAGAACTGATAGCAACATCCCCGAAACTGAGTAGCGGATTCATCGAAATACGCGGCATCGGCATCATCAACGTCACCAACCTGTTCGGGCTGAAAGCTTACCGCCGACAAAAGAACATCGACTTGGTCATCAACCTCACAAATGGGCAAATGACGGAAATGGAACGGCTCGGCATAGAGCGCAAGAAGACCACCATACTCGGAGTAGAGGTGGAGAGGCTCAACCTCCCCGTTGCTCCCGGACGAGATATGACCCGCTTGGTGGAAGTGGCAGCGTTGGGGCATTACCTGCGCGAAAGTGGCTACGACATGGCGGGAGAATTCAACAAACGTCTCCACAAAGAAATTGCCGTACGCAGCAGTATGAACTTCAATACCCAAAAAGACTGACATGAATATCCCCCTGCACTCCGTTACTGAATTATTGGACAGCACGTTGCGTATTGCGGAAATACGGGATGCCTCCGTAGCCATGAATGGGCTACAGGTGGAAAACAACGGCTGCGTCAGCAAAGTGGCATTGGCTGTAGATGGCTCCCAAAAAAGCATAGACGATGCCATAGCAGCCGGGGCAGACTTGCTTATCCTGCACCACGGCATATATTGGTGCGGACTGCGACCAATGACAGGATGGTTCAAGAAAAAGATAGAGAGTTGTCTGCAACACAACTTAGCCGTATACAGTGCCCACTTGCCATTGGATCTGCACCCGGAGCTCGGCAACAATGCCGGCATTGCAAAAGCACTCGAATTAACAGATTGCAGCCCTGAGGTGGATTACCATGGTACAATGATAGGCATAGCGGGAAACTTTGCCGGCACCGTAGGCGAGCTGCGCGACAAATTTGCAGCCATTACCGGAGCTCAGATAACCGGCACCGTACACAATGAAAACGCCCCTGCCGGGCGCATTGCCATTTGCTCCGGCGGCGGAGGCGAGGAAATATACCAAATGCAGGCAAAAGGATACGGCACCTACCTGACAGGAGAAGAAAACCACTGGGTCAGCAATGCTGCTGCGGATATGGGCATTAACATACTTTTTGCCGGCCACTACGCCACGGAAACATTCGGTGTTAAAGCATTAGGCCAGTTGTTACAAGAAAAGTTCGGTTTGCCTACCGTATTCATTGACAACCCCACCGGCATGTAAGCCATGCTCATTATAGCGGAAGACGGAATCGGGACGCGACTCGACCAATTTTTGGCAGGCCAACTGCCGGAAATGTCGCGTGCGCGCATACAAGCGCTCATTAAAGAGGGAGAAATTACAGTTAACGGCAAAGCATGCAAAGCAAAAACCCCGGTGGAACGTGGCATGAGCATCGAAGTTAACATCCCGGAACCGGAACCGGCGGAAGCGAAACCGCAAGACATTCCCATCTCCGTGCTATATGAGGACAAGGACGTCATCGTCATTGACAAAGAGAGTGGCATGGTCGTGCATCCGGCCGCCGGTAATCCGGACGGCACCTTGGTGAATGCCGTATTGTACCACTGCGGAGATTTATCCGGCATAGGCGGAGTAGAACGCCCCGGGATTGTGCACAGGTTGGATAAAGATACCAGTGGCTGCATTGTTGTGGCCAAAAATGACAATGCCCACCTCTCCCTGACCACACAATTTGCAGAGCGCGACACCGGGAAAATATACTTGGCAGTTGTGCAAGGTTGCCCCAAAGAACCGGAAGGCACCGTATTCACCAACATAGGTCGTCACCCCGTCAACCGCCTTAAAATGGCAGTCGTGAATCCCGGTGCAGGCAAACCCGCCATAACGGATTACAAAGTATTGAGGCATGATGCTTCCACCAACACCAGCTTGGTGATGTGCACCCTACACACCGGCCGTACTCATCAAATAAGGGTACATATGCTACACTTGGGGCACCCGCTTATCGGCGACCCCATTTACGCCCACCCACAAAAACAGAAAGCCAGGCCGGGACGCCTCATGCTACATGCTTGGAGACTGGCATTCAATCACCCGCGCAATGGACAACGCATTGCCATTCAATCCCCCATACCTCCGGAATATACTCCGTGGCTCATCGGCACCGAGCTCCCGGAATGGGCGGAAGCTGCACACCTCCGGACTTGCCAATAAGAGATGCGTCATGCTATGAATCCCGCCGGCATGACGACAAATCACCCCCAACATTCAACAGACAGGCAAGAGACAACGACGGATAACGCTTGCACTCTTGAAAGCGCGGCATTAATTGCTTACGATGAGCGGCCCAGCGACATAACTTCCCTGCTAAACCTCTTGCAAAAGATATTCCGGGCCGGCATGTCCTGCATGCAGAGGGAACATACGGACCGGGCAAGTTTTCGGCAAACGGCTCAGGCAAGCCTACATGCCAGAAGCCACCGTCGTCCGAGCACTATCCGGGACCTCCGCTCATACATCAACAGAATACTCAACTATGCTGAGTGGGCTGATGTAAACATACGAGACATCACGCGCAAGCAATGCAAAGACTTGCTCTACAATCATTTTCGCTTCAGCGGCCATGTATTTAACAAAGCCAAAGCCATCCTGCACAGTATTTTTACTTACGCACAACAGCAAAATTGGTGTGAGAGTAACCCCGTATACGGGTTTGAAAACCTACCCATCACGGAAAGAACCATCACCCCACTTACCATCAAACAGATTCAATCCTTACTGAAAGCCTCTGCCAGCCATAATGATTTGCACTGCATGCAAGCGCCGATACGTTTAATGTTGTGGTGCGGAATCCGCCCGGAAGAAGTCCGCCGATTGCACTGGTCTGACATCGACCGACGAGAAAACGTTGTATATGTGGACAGCCGAGCCAGCAAAACAGGAGGAGCACGTGCCGTCCCCTTACGAGGAGGCGCCCTCGAACTCAAAAAGTTCAACAGCAACAGTGAAGAGCTTATTGCTCCCGCAAATTGGATAAAACTTTGGAGAAAACTCAGGATAAAGGCAGGTTTGTATCCCTGGCAGCAAGATGTATTACGCCACACATTTGCCAGCATGCACCTCAAATACTTCCACAATCCCGGACTTTTGCAGGAGGAAATGGGGCACCGAGACTACACCCTGCTGCGCACGCGCTACCTGAATATGCGCAATATCTCAGCGTACTCAGCAAGAGTATTTTTCTCCGCAGACCAGTGGGAGCAAAACGTATGCCGCGAAAGAAGATTGACGAGCTCCGCAGCTCATGTAAAATAAGGACAGGTATCAATATGAACAATACACATCAATTTCAAACAGAAGTTCGGCAGCTGCTCGACATCGTTATTCACGCTTTCTACAGTGATCGCGAGGTTTTTGTGCGAGAGCTCATCTCCAATGCCTCGGACGCATTGGAAAAACTGCGACTCAAGCAACTGCAACTCACCCAAACGTACATCTATGAACCAGAGCGCGAGCTGCGTATTTCCATCACCACGGATGAGGAAGCCCACACCCTTACCATTGCGGATTCCGGCATCGGCATGACTCGTGAGGAAGTCGTCGAGTACCTCGGCACCATTGCGCACTCCGGCACCAAAAAGTTCTTGGAAGCCATGAAGGAAAGCCAAAGCGGGCCGCAGGACCTCATCGGGCAATTCGGAGTCGGTTTCTACAGCGCTTTCATGGCAGCCAATGAGGTAGAGGTTACAACACGCTCATGGCAGGCGGATGCGACTCCCGTCAAATGGGTAAGTGATGGGCAGGAAGGATATACACTGGAAGACGCCCCCGCCGACACCCCACGCGGCACCAGCATTCTCATCCGCCTCAAGGATGATGCTCAAAACTTCTCCAAACCGGAGCACCTGCGTTACATCGTAGGCAAATACAGCAACTTCGTAGGCTTCCCCATTGATTGTAACGGTGAGCACATCAACACCGTACAGGCCATTTGGATGAAGAACAAGAAGGACGTAACCCCGGAAGAGTACGAGGAGTTCTACAAATTCATCGGGCACACTGAGAGTAGCCCCCTCACCTACATGCACTTCAGCGCAGATGCCCCCATCGTGCTCAACTCCGTGCTGTACGTACCGGAGGAAAACCCGGAGGTCATGGGATTCGGGCGCTGTGAGCCGAATGTTTCCCTGTACTGCCACAAGGTGCTCATTGACAGCAAGCCGGACAACTTGTTGCCGGAGTGGCTCCGTTTCCTTACCGGCGTAGTGGACAGCGAGGACCTTCCTCTGAACATCTCCCGCGAAATGTTGCAGGACAATTCCCTGCTGCGCCGCATCTCCGGCATTATTACCAAGCGCTTTATCAAGCATTTGGAGACCCTCGCCAAAGATGATTGCGACAAATACGAAACCTTCTGGCAAAAATACAGCCGTTTTATCAAAGAGGGCATCGTCACCTCTTGGGAACATAAGGAAGCCCTCGGCAAACTCATCCGCTTTGAGTCCACTTTTACAGAGGCCGGCAAGCTGACGTCATTTGCTGACTACATCGGCCGCATGAAGGAAAACCAGAAGGACATTTATGTTCTCTTCGGGGCTTCCCGCGCCCAGTTGGAGCACAGCCCGTACTTGGACGCTCTCACGGCCCGTGGCTTTGAAGTTTGCTTCTTCACGGACGGTGGTGACCAATTTGTGGTGGAAAGCCTGATGAAGGTGGACGACAAGGAGATTAAATCCATTGACCGCGCCAATTTGGATCTTCCTCCGTTAGAGGATAACCCGGACACCCCCGGCTTAGATGAAGAACGAGCAAAAGGCCTTACAGAGTGGGTAAGTTCCAACTTCTCAGACTTCAGCAAGGTAACAACGGGCAACCGCGTAAGCTCCGCTCCCGCCATTGCGTTGCAAGGTGAAAATGACCTCTCCCCTGAGGTGAAAGCCTATCTGAAAGCCATGGGACAGGAAGTCCCGGAAAGCCACCCTGAGATTTCCTTTAACCCGCACAGCCCCATTGTACAAAAACTCGATGAGCTGCGCACGGAAAACGAGGAGTTGGCCACTCTGCTGGCCGGACAAATCATCAACACCGCCCTACTGCGCGCCGGCATGCTTGATGACCCCGCCAAACTCGCTGATAATTCGCAAGCACTTCTCGAAAAGCTGCTCAGCAAATAACGCAGCATTCTCTTAACCTTTCAGCACCCGCCCTGCTTCCCGGCTCGGCGGGTGTTTTTTTGTCCCGTATTCGGCACGAGAATTCAAAAAGCTCCGAGTTTTTCAACCCGGAGCTTTCAGAGCATCCCCACGCGGATTCGAACCGCGGTTCTATGACTGAGAATCATATGTCCTGACCCCTAGACGATGGGGACATGCTTTCCTCTTTCGAGAATACGCGAACCGGGACTCGAACCCGGGACCAATAGATTAAAAGTCTACTGCTCTACCAACTGAGCTATTCGCGCACTGTTTGCTGTGTAACACAGCACGGCAATAGTAACGATTTTTCCGCCGAAAGTCAAGCACAAATTTCAAAAAAAGCAAAATATCTTTTCAACCATGAAAAAAAGGGCATAAAATGACACAGTTGCACATTTTCTTGCTTGCCACAGAGACTCAGGGAAAGTAAAATAGGCGCGTCAACGCGTACACACGCATAAGCCACAGAAAAAGAAAGCCATGACATTCCTCGAATTCATCCGTAAGAATCTGATAATCGCCGTAATAGTTATTGTCGGCATTCTGGTAGGTCTGATTATGATGGACTACGGTGACTCCGGCAGCGCATTCTCCCGCGAGTACCGAGTAGAGATAAACGGGACCAAATACAACGCACAGGACACAGCATCCCTCGGCTATAACGGCAGAGGATATTTGGAATCACTGGCACGTATGTCCAACAATGCCGCCATGGAGATGTGCCGCAAAAATGCGGATGCAGATGGGGACGGCAAGCTCAATGAGCAAGAGGAAATGATGTACCGAATTCAGGTGGCCTACCTGTTCTCTATGCCGACCTCTGCTTACATGAAGCCGCAGTATCTGCTTAGCCTCTGGATGGAAACAGGCGTCATGAAGAACAGCCCGGAGGAAAACCTGGCCGTCAATCGACTCCTGATAAGAGAGGAAGCAAAGGCATTGGGCATCAAGCCCTCCCGCGAGCAAATTGATGAATACATCAAGACCTTACCCGCGTTCCAAAAGAACGGCGCTTTCAATCTGGAGGCATACAAGACCATTGTACACTACCGCAACGGACAAGCAGATAACACAAGCGAGCAAGCCTTCCGCGACTTGGTATCCGACATGATTCTGTGGGACACGCTGTACTCCATCCACACCTCCGGAGTAACGGATGTGGCAGAGGCTGCAAGCAAAATCAACGCAGCTCGCGAGCAGGTACTTAAAGGCGTTTCCGCTTGGTTACCCCTCAGTGCCGTACAGCAGCCTGCCGACCCCACGGCAGAAGAAGTCAAGGCATACTGGGAGCTTAACAAAGACAAATACCAATCCGAAGAGACCCGTGGCATCACCCTTATCACCCTGATACCGGGAGAGGGCATGAACGAAGAGCAGCTGTATGCCATTGCCGCGGAAATCCGAGATTCCCTCACAGCATCCCCCAATGCGGATCCGGAGGCTATCATCAACACCGCCATTCAGAACAACGAAGTTACCTCTGCCCCCTTCAGCTACGAGAAGAAGACCCTGCCGGCATGCAGCCTGGCCACAGCTCCGCAGGAACTGGAGACCATCATCTCCGTCGGAGGCACGGCAACTCCGCTCAAGCAAATTGCGTTCTCTACGGACTTGACCGCTAAGGGTAGCAGCCGTTACAGCAACTTCAACCTCACGGACAACAAACGCTTCGTCATGCTCCAGGTGGACAGCATTACCCCGGCATCCGCCTTGCCTTTCGAGCAGGCTGCGGACCTCGCACGCGCGGATTTGATGAGCACCATGAAGACGGCAGCCTTGGATAAAGCTGCAGAAGAGCTTTACAACAAAATCAATGCAGAATTGGCAGCAGGCAAAGACATGAAAACAGCCTTCGCCGTTGCGGAAGCAGCGGGGGCACAGGTTACAGAGTTCGGGCCCAAGAGCATTGCAGAAGCAGCTGACGGCACCAAGGGCATCTACGAGTCGGATTTGCGCCGTACCCCCACCGGCAAACTGGCAGATGTTGCCAAAACAACAGAAGGTGTTGCCATCACCGGCATTACGGAACGCGTAGTTAATACGGACCCGCAGCAGGAAGCCCAGCGCGCTGCGCTCAACAACATGGCCCTGCGCCTGATGCTGATGGAGGAATGGCTGCGCTCTGCCTACACCCGCTACAGCGTGGGTGTACCCAAAGCTGACGACGGAGAGTAAGTTACACCGGCAAAGCTCATAACCACACGGGAGCATGAGGCAGTCCAAAAAACAGACCTCATGCTCTTTTTATTGAAAGACATTCCCACTCAAGCCCCCTTAACAACCATGGCAACACTTCCACCCCAAACAAAGTACATTATCGGCAATGAGGCATGCGAGCGATTCTGCTTCTACGGCATGAAGGCAATCCTCATGGTATACATGACGGATGTTCTGCTCATGAGCAAAAACTCTGCGCAGGAAATCGTCCACCTCTTCAACGCCATCATCTACATCCTGCCCTTGCTCGGGGCTTGGATTGCGGATCGCTTCCTCGGGCGTTACAAGACTATTTTATTCATCTCACTCTTCTACTGCTTGGGCAACGCCGTACTGGCCACGACGGATCTTACCCCGAATATTGAAAGCAAACAGATGATTCTCTTCTGTGGACTGTTCATCATTGCACTGGGTACCGGCGGCATCAAACCCTGCGTTTCCGCGTTCGTCGGCGACCAAGCCAGCGGATTTGATTCGCAGACGATGACCCGTATCTACTCCGCGTTCTACTGGTCCATCAACTTCGGGTCATTCTTCGCTATGCTCATCATACCCTTTGTTCGGGACAACTGGGGCTACGGCATTGCCTTTGCCATACCGGGAGTGTTCATGGCATTATCCACCTTGGTATTCTGGTTAGGGCGGCGCACCTACCGCCACAAAGAACCCTCGCAGCCGGAGTTTCTGAGCATCCTCTTCAGCCGACTGTTCAAAGGCGCTAAGCACGCATGCAACGTGTATGGAGGTCAAAAAGTGGCAGCTACTACATCCTCAGCTATCAGAATAGCAGCCTTCATCGTTATTGCTCCCATCATCGTAGCACTTGCCGTAATGGCACACAACGGAGCCTCGGATTTAGCACTCCTCTCCGGACTGAACGCAACACAAGCCAAACTGTGCGCCTTACTGGCAGTGCTGTTGTATGTTATTGCCATTACGTTGGCAGGGCTTAAACTGGCAGCCACGTTCAGGGTGCGCAACTTCTTCGGTACCGTGGGCAGCATGATTTTTACCAAGCGAGAAATCACGCAAAGCCTGTACAACAGTGATGAGCTCAAGGGCGCACGTAACATGATACGCATTCTCATCACCTTCCTGCTCGTCATCCCCTTCTGGAGCCTTTTTGACCAAACGGCCTCCAGCTGGCTGGTGCAGGGTAAGAATATGCAAATGCTTTCCTTCAACTTGTTCGGACTGGATGTCAACTTCGGGGCGGAACAGATGCAAAGCCTTAACCCCCTGCTCGTCATGGTACTCATACCGATGCTTACCCTGCTGGTATACCCGTACATCGGCAAGTGGGGCAAGCCGCTCACGCGTATGGGCATCGGCATTGTCCTGGCGGGTGTATCCTTCGGCATTGTTGCTATCTTGCAAAGCGTGCTGGACACCGGGGTAGAGCTTTCCATACTCTGGCAAAGCATTCCGTATCTTCTGCTGACTATTGCAGAGATTCTGGTAAGCACCACGGGATTGGAGTATGCATACACCGCAGCCGGAGAAAAGCTCAAGAGCACGGTATCCAGCTTCTGGTCCCTGACGATTGCCTTGGGCAACGTGCTGGTTATCTGCATTACCTCCGTTATCGACGGTGCCAGCACCTTCGCCTTCATCATCTATGGTGCACTCAGCGTTTTAGTCGGGCTTATTTTCATGTTCGTTACCGGCCTGAAAGCCATGAAACCCGAGGCATGATTTCCCCTGCACCACAGCTCCCGCAAGATGAACGCAGGCCTCTCTGCGAGCAACTTCTGCGTTATCTTTCCGCTCACCCGGAAAATAAAGATAACGCAGAACGCCTGCTGCGTTTTGTTCTGAACACGCCGGACTGCTTCCGACGCAGCCATACGGAGGGACACATCACCGGCTCTGCGTGGTTACTGAACCCCGCCGGGGACAAAGCACTGCTTACCCTGCACCGCAAATTACGCATTTGGGTACAACCCGGAGGCCATGCCGATGGCGATGCAGACATATTGCGAGTTGCCCTGAAAGAGGCGTATGAAGAAAGCGGAATCAGCGGATTGGTACCTCTGAGTCCCGAGATTTATGATGTAGACATCCATACCATACCGGCACGCCCTGCAAGCGGAGACCCGGAACACCTGCATTATGATGTACGCTACTTGGTGCGAGCCCCTCATGAAAATTACACCATATCCGATGAATCCGATGACCTCGGGTGGTTCTCTCGGGAACAAATAGACACTCTCACTCCGCCTGCAGATGCAGCTACTAAGAGGTTGGCTGCCCTCTGGCATCTCTGAAAATAAGCAGGACAGTGCACAAATACAACAATGTGACGCAAAACTTGCTTGACGTATCCAACATAATAACGCATGATAGCTGATGTGAAAATTCTCTCAATAACCAGTACCTGTCTGATTGCGGGCTCTGCCGTCTTGTCGGTTTCCTGCAACCAGGAGGAGTCGGAACAGTTCTACACCCAAAAAGTGCTCGAACATAACGAAGCGCTCAGGCAGGAAATCGCCAGACACAAAAGAGACATCAAAACTGCCGGAGAGGCTAACCCTCAAAAATTAGAGGAAACGCTCACCGCGCTCAAAGCTGAGCTTGAGGCTGTAAAAAAACAGCACGGAGATGTCATTGAAACCAGCATCTCGCGCCGCAAAGAGCTCTCCTCTCTTACCCTGAAGAGAGCAGATTTGCAAGCCACTCTTGCAGAGCTGCGCGACATCTTTGAAGAAGAAATCAAAACAGCCCGTAACAGCAAATGAGTATTTCCACAAAAAACACGGCTCCGGCTGACGAGGAGTTCAAAGACGTTGTGTACGAGGTCCCCGGCGATAAAGAGGATGCCCCCCCCGCTGCCGACTCCATCCAAAAAAAGGAGACTTCCCCGGAAAATAAACCTGAACAGGCTCCCGAAAAGGTGAAGGCTGAGGAAAATCAACAGCCCTCCCCCGACTCGGAGAAAAAGGAGGATGCCCAAAAGTCGGAACAATCCGATGAGCAGAAAAAAACTGAGGATACCCCCGAAAAATCCGAGTCCTCCCCCGAAAAGGAGGCAAAGAAGGGCAAGGAAAACAAAAACTCTTGGATGGACATCAGCCTTGTCGCGGCTCTCCTGCTTCTGCTCGGTGGTGGCGGTTGGTTTGTATACTCCCAAATGGCCATGTATGATGTACCCTCACCCTACGAGGAAGCCAAGGCTGAACACGAACGCCTACAAAATGAGCTGAAGGCCATTCGTGGCGATAAAAATGACCGCCACGCACGCATGAACGTCATCAACAAGAGTGTGGAGCTTATCCGCGATATCCAAACGACGGAAAAAGCCATTAAAGATGCTAAGAATGCTCTCAAGCAGGAACAGGAATCCCTGGCTGCATTGGATGCTTCCATCGCTCGCACCAAAGAAGCCATTGACGCCGGCCTCTACGAGCTGCGCACGACGGATAAAGATTGCCGCGCCAAAGCCATCAGCGAGCTGACGGGACTTCCCATTGGGGATGCCGTCAACAAGCGCAAGCGCGATAAGATGGAGAGTGCCATCATCCACCGCATTGATCTTGATAAAAAGCTCATTACATTCCGTTCCGAGACCGGACAGGTTACTTGGCCTATTAAAGACTTAGTAACCAAGGATTTACCTGTAATCGTCCGCTATGCTTTGGAGATGGAAGACTTAGTGGACATGAGCGTACTGGAAGGCTCGGAAGCCCCCGGCGAAAAAACGGTAAAGCGCCCGGTTGCTCAACGCACGCCCAAAAAAGCAACTGCCGAGGGCGCCGAGGATTATGATCCCACCCCCGGAGCGCCGGTTATCAACAGCAAGCCCGGTGAGACAATCTCAACAGACGGAGGCCTAGCCCCGGAGGAAAGCTCCGGTGCTCCCACGTGGGACGCCCCTGCCGGAGACCTCCCCATATAATACGCCTCGGTAGATTTGACTACAACAAAGCCCGTCGTGAAACTCCGTCACGGCGGGCTCTTTGTGTTACTCCGAGAGAAAGAAAGAGAGAGAATACATCGCTCGAATTTGTGAAGCGAAGTCAGTCGAAAATAATGCGGCCAATGAGAGAAAGCTCATTGGCCGCATGAGAAGAATACTCTTACTTGTCAGCCCCAGCAATGAATCTTGCGAATATCTTGCAGGTAGCCGGAATAACGAGTAGATTAAGGATGGTGGTAAGTGAGGTCATCATGATGGGGATAACACGCTCTTTTGAGCCGATGCGGATAGCCTCATCTATACTCATACCGCTCAGTTCAAGAACTCGATAGCGATTGAGCAGGATAAGCCCGGAACGACTGGGATAACTGCTAGCCGGACGCCGACGGAACCGGGCGCAGGTTAGGCTCTACCGCGCATGAGGGGCTACTGCATGTGTTCCCGGAGGGTGATTTATTCGTGATAGCGCCAACAGATGAACACTACCCGAACAGCACACATCGGCAATAGAAATGCCCTGTGAACACCCGGTGTACCGAGGAGCATATCCATTGCTCGCAACGGGCATGGGTGGGAGAAAGTGAGTATGCCGGGATTTAGGCTTGAATATTCAAAAGATATAAGGGATACTGAGTGTGCGCATGAAAATACTCAGACGAAATCTCAGCCTGATGCTTGCGGTGAGGTACCTGAACCCGCTCCGCACCATGTTTTCCATCATCACCCTGATATGCCTTGGAGGCGTGGCCTTGGGAGTAATGGTGCTCATCGTGGTTTTATCCGTCATGGAAGGATTGCAAAAAGAAATGGAGGATAAGGGATTTGCCTTGCAGCCACACTACACCGCCACCTTGGAACAGCCGCACACGGGTGCTATGTTGCCCATAACCGAGAAAGACTGCGACTGGCGCGCCATCACCGAAGGACTGCGCAAGCACCCCAACGTACTTTCCGCCTACCCGAAGTTGGAGGGTATGTCTTTTGTACAAACGGATTATTTTGCCAACGGCACGATTACCTTCTCAGCCGTGGAAAGTGACAACACGGAACATTTGGCACCGCTGAAAGCCATGCTCAAGGAAGGGAGCTTTGACCTCGGCATGGACAATAAATGCGTGATAGCCTACAAAGCAGCACAAAAACTGGGCTTGCAGGTAGGGAGCAAACTGACGCTCACCCCCGTCAGCGGCAACATCGAACAGATGGCTGACATTATGCAGAAAGTAGAGGGCGAGATGCTCACGCAAAGCTCGGAAACATTTTTGCCGACCATGCGCAGCCTTTTTGACGGCTCCACGGCAACGGAGCACGGCATCAGCATTACCCCGGATAAATACCGCGAAGTCATGATGGTCCTGTTGCCCTTCTTGGAGTATCCGGTGGAGATACTCAATGACAAAGCACGCGAGCTCAACCCCGATAATCCCAACATCGGGATTACACCCGTGGCAAAAAAACTGCGCAGCAGTGAGGCAGAACTCTGTGCTCAGCTCTATGACATTCTTTCTGCAGGCGTTTACATTACAGCAGAAGACCGTGATTTGTGGAATAAAACGGTTGAAACCATAGCAACACTGGATCGCGATAAGGAAAACGGAAAAGAGCTGGAAAATCTGCGAGCTCTTGTTGTACCGGTGGATTTGGAAGTTGTCGGCATCTACCAAACACCGGAAAACATGCCCGGCCCGGATCTTTATTTGCCGCTTTGCATAGCGCAGGAAGCCGTTGGTTACAACGGAGACCACATTATGGGTATCTGCCTGCGCCTTAAAGACCCTCACAATACGCAGAACATCGAGGATTATTTTTTACAGCTTATTCACCGACACAGTCCCACGAGCACGGCAACCATAACGGAGGACATGCCGCCTCCTGTTGAGGACGTGGATTACAGCGCCATTGATGGGCAGCAGGCTGATACCACGGCCGTTGCAACGGAAACGCCGGAAGCGGATACACGCATTGAGGCAAAGGACAATCAGGCTCCCGTGGCAGAACTGCCCGCCATACAGACGAGCTGGAAACTCACGCCATGGAAAGATGCGCTGGAAGCATGGTACAAACTCATTGCCAATGAGCGCGTGATGATGAGCTTCGTGCTTTCCATCATTACCCTCATTGCCAGCTTCTGCATCATGGCCGTCATGTTCACCATGTCCATGCAACGCAAGAGAGAAATCGCCGTATTGCAGGCACTCGGCGCTACGTCGGGCAAAATTGTCGGCATCTTTGCTTGGCAGGGACTCATCATCGGCTTTGTCGGAGCAATTACCGGTGTAGGATTAGCGCTTTTAGTGCTGTACTACCGATTGGAGATACAGGGATTCCTGGCCGGCATCGGCTTGGATCCGTTCCCCATGGAGGCACACGGCATATCCCTGCCCGCTGTATATGACCCGGCCATCTTCACCAAGCAGGCAATCATTGCGTTCATCATGGTAACGATTGCCTCCATCATCCCGGCCATCTTCGTATCACGCCAAGACCCGGCTCAGGCACTCAGATCCAACTGATGCCCATGCTATGAAAATCTATTGGATAGAGAACAAAACCAAGAAAGGACCGATTTCGGTACCCGAGCTCATTTCCCGTGTCCAAATGGGGGAGCTGACGGTAGACACCCTCGGTTGGCACGCCGGTTGTGAAAAATGGATGCCGCTCCGAGAACTCCCGGCATTGGCCGATTGCCTCCATGAGCTGGCGGCCCATACAAAAGGAGAGAGTACACCCCCTCCCGGGGGAGCATTGCCCCCGCTTCCCCCCATTCCTCCGGCTCCGGCGCCGGTGCACATTCAGCTCAACATTCCCGCAAACGGAGTAGCCTTTCCCGGGGATCCCATAGAACCCGCCCCAATATGGGCTCGACTTACAGCAAGGCTTGTAGATTATACGCTTTACGCCACCCTCGTCATGGCGATTATGTATGCATTGCGTGTACCGTTCAATGAATACCTGATTCCATCCGCACCTACGTTTTGGCTACCGATGCTGTTTGTGGAAGCAATCCTACTGAACACTTTTTCCACCACCCCCGGAAAAAAGTTGATGGGAATCAGCATCTCCACCATAGGGGAAGGCAATAGCCTCACATTCGGGCGCGCTTTCGCCCGCAGTTTCAGCGTCATGGTATTGGGAATGGGCTGCTTCCTTTTCCCGTTTAACATTATCATGATGCTGGTGGCGTATTTCATGCTGCGCCGTAGGGGTATTACCCTGTGGGATGCCCGCGCCCTTACCATGCCTATTCGAAGAGTCAACTCCGGAGCCGGAGGCATGATTACCGCTGCTCTTACCCTCGTTATCGGCGTGCATCTCATCGGCTTCTTTATGCAACCTTGGGTTCCTTCCATGCTGGACCGCATCAGCTCAGATTCCCCGCAGCTTGCCGAAAAACTCCAAAAATACATGAAACTTCCCCACGCTGACAAAAATTAACATTTTAATTGTGACGAAATTGACATATTTAACATTTTTTAATTGATTTCAGCGTAAAAAATGGGTAGTATGGAGGCATGCGAAACGCACTACGAGCGATACTACTGATATCAGCGGGAGCCCCCATAGTACAGGCTCAGATGCCCGGCAGGACAACATTTGTTCAGGTAGAGGATGTCACAATCGGCAAAGACAAGATTACGCGCCGAAGCATCGGCCACATGGAGGCCATTAACAGCGTGGAAGTAAAAGCCGCAGTAGACGGCTTCATCCAAAAACCGGCTTTTCGAGAAGGTGACATTGTCAACAAAGGGGACATTCTTCTCACGATAGACCCCGTACGCTACCAAGCCAAAGTTCAGCAAGCGGAAGCAGCGGTAGAAGAAATCAACGCAAAAATCATTTACGCAAAAAACCGCCATGAACGCCTGAAACGTTTGGCGGCCAACAAAGCGAGTTCAGAGGAAGAAGCGGAAACAGCCTTGGCTCGCTATGAGGAGCTACTGGCCTCTAAAGCTCAGGCAGAGGCCAATCTTACCCGAGCAACCAAAGACTTGGAAGACTGCACCATACGGGCAGAAATTACCGGCAGAGTCGGGCGCATCAATTATTCTCCGGGCAATTACATTACACGCGGTGAAACATTGGTCACCATCAAACAGATGGACCCCATCTACGTCCGTTTCCCGCTCAGCCAATATGACGTCAACAGCATTTTCCGCGGAGCATCGGAAATCGGCAATGTTGCACAGGTACGCCTTACCTTAGCCAATGGGCGCAGCTACGCGCAACCCGGAGTCATTAAAATTGTGGACAATATATTGGCCGGAGATTCCGACACCTACACCCTGTGGGCGGAGTTCTCCAACCCGGAACGAGCCTTGACCCCGCGTGGCATAGGCGCCTTGCATGTGGGATTGGCAGACACTCAAGAGGTTCCCATGGTTCCCCTCACTGCCGTACATTACGATGACAAGGGAGCCTACATTTACACCTTGGAAGAAACAGAGAGGGACAATGAAAAAGGCCTTGTGCGAGGCAAGGTATGCCGCAATGCGGTATCCGTAGGGTCCATTCAGGGGCGTTTGCAATCCGTATATAGCGGAATTAAACAAGGCCAGACCGTCATCACGGACGGTGCTCACAAAATACGCGTAGGTGACAATGTTGTGGGCCGCATAGCCATCCACAAAGATACAGCAGACCAAAACTCCCTCAAAAAACAGGAAGAGCCCCCCGTAACCGTGACCACGGCAGCAGTCACGACGATGCAGGACCCGACCGTGCTCACATGCCACGGAGCGAGAGTGGAAGCCATCAACCGTGTAGAGTTGCGCCCCTTGGTACAGGGAATCCTGCAGGCTCAGAACTTCCGCGAGGGTGACAAAGTAAGCCCGGATACACATGAGCACCTTTTCCGGATTGATACCACGCGCTATGATGCAGAGGTAAAAGCAGTGGAAGCCCAGATTGCCAGACTGGAAGTCAGCAAAAAAGATGCTGAAAACAAATACAAACGCCAGCTGGAACTCATGGAACGCAACGCAACCAGCAAAGATGAGGTGGAAAGCGCAAAAGCCCAACTTGATGAGCTGAGTGCTCAAATCAAGAGTGCTCAAGCAGCCCTCATTTTAGCAAAAGATGACCTTTCCCGCTGCACCATACGGGTACCGATGAGTGGACGCATCGGGCGCGTTATGTTCTCCGTCGGCAACTATATTTCCGACATGAAGACGCCGCTTGCCACCCTTGTGCAGGTTAGCCCCATCTACGTGCGTTTTTACCTGAGTGAGAACGAAATACTGTCTGCATACGGTACGGATGAAAAGCTGAGGGAAAATGCCGAGGTGACCCTCATCACTGATACGGGCAATACCTTCCCGGAAAAAGGCACCATTCACTTTTGCGATAACATCATCAAAACAACAACAGACACGCAGAACATATGGGCTACGTTTGACAATACTGCCGAGCAACTGCAACCGGGAGCGGTTGTTACCATTCAGGTACGCCGCAAAGCGGATAAAAACGTACCATCGGTGCCGACTGCAGCCATCTCGACGGACTCAAGCGGTAAATATGTGTACGTCATGCGCCATGGGCGCGCGGTTCTGACTCGCATTCTCTGTGGCACTAAGAATACTCAAACCATACACGTGTGGTTGAACCCGCAACGAATGAAGGATCTCAACATCACGGAGCAAGATGTAAATACAGCCATTACCGCCTCCAATATTCAACCGGTAGAGGGCTCCAACCAAACGGAAGACGCAGCCACTCACAAAGTATACAACGTTGGGGAGAATGCCGGCGATACGACGCTTGCGGAGTTCCGCAATATCATCGTTAAAACAGTCAAAAACGGAAAGGACGTCAAACTGGCGGACATCGCCGCGATTGATCACCTTACCCCTGTCTTTGCAGGACTGAAAGAAGGGGATAAAATCATTTTGGGACCTTTAGCGGAGCTGGAGGACGGCACCGCTGTTAAAGAAGAATCCGCACAATAACCCCCTTCACAGTACAACGACGTTATGTTTTCACAATTCTTCATACATCGCCCCAAGTTCGCATTCGTCATCTCCATTCTGATGATGCTGGCAGGCATACTCTGCCTTAGCAAGATGCCGGTATCTGAATACCCGGAAGTATCGCCCCCCACCATCTCCGTGCGCATGAATTACGCCGGCGCCAGTGCGGAAGAACTTGCCCAAGTAGTGGCAGCACCGGTGGAAGAACAGCTCATCGGCATGGATGACCTGCTCTACTTCTCTTCCTCCTGCTCCAATGACGGATCATACTCCCTGACGTTGATTTTCGACACCGGCACCAATGATGATATGGCCATGGTGAACGTGTCCAACGCCATTAAAGCCGTGGAATCCAAACTTCCGGATGACATCAAGAAAACCGGGTACCACGTACGCAAGCGCTCGGGAGATATGCTCTGCTTCCTGGCCTTTACCTGCGATGAAAACGAGATGAACATCCTAGAGCTCACCAACTGGCTCCGAATGAACATCAAGGACCAATTGGCGCAGGTGGATGGCATATCTGAGGCGGACATTATGATGAGCCGCAACTACTCCATGCGAGTGTGGATGAACACCACGCGCATGAGTGCCCTCAACATCACACCCCAAGATGTCAATGAGGCTATTGCCGCTCAAAATATCCAAGCGGCAGCCGGTTCCGTAGGCTCCCAGGACGAAAAATCATACGCCACCTACAAAGTGACGGCAACAGGACGCCTCAAAACGGTCGAGGAGTTCGGCAACATCATCGTCAAACGAGGACAGGATGGTCACGTGACCAAGCTGAGCGACATCGCTACCATTGAACTCGGAGCGGAAAACAACTCCGGCTATAACCGCATGTCCTTCCGGGATGAAAACGGTAAATGGATAACACAAAACTCCGTGGGTATGCGAGTCATGCGCAACAACGATGCCAATGCAATGGCTACCGTTGCTGCGCTGCAAGAGAAAATGAAGGAACTGGAAAAGCTGATGCCCCCGAGTGTCACTTGGAGCATGGGCTATGACCCCACTAAAGCCATTGAAGCCACGATGGCAGAAATCGTAGAAACACTGGTTATTGCGTTGCTTCTGGTGGTGCTGGTTACCTATCTTTTCCTGCAGGATTGGCGAGCAACACTCATTCCGGCCTTGGCAATTCCGGTATCTCTGTTGGGCGCGTTTGTTGCCTTGTATGCACTGGGGTACACGGTCAATGTGCTCACCATGTTCGGGTTGATTTTGGTCATCGGCTCACTCGTGGACGATGCCATTGTGGTAGTGGAAAATGTGATGCGCATTATTGAGGAAGAAGGGCTCAGCCCGCGGGAGGCAACCATCAAGGGTATGAAGCAGATAACCGGTGCCATTATTGCTACCACGTTGGTGACAATAGCCGTGTATGTTCCGATTGCGTTCTACGGTGGCATGGTGGGCGTTATTTACACGCAATTCTCCGTTACCATGTGCATAGCACTCTGCATTTCCACGTTCAATGCACTCACGCTCTCTCCGGCTCTCTGCGCTCTGATTCTCAAACCTAAAGGAAGCAAAAAGAATAAACTGGCAGAGTATATTTTTGCCCCCTTTAACTGGGTAATGGAAAAGAGCAAAGCCATTTACTTGGCGGGCTCCGGCATCTTGGTACGCAACGCTTGGCTCACGGTGCTGGTACTTGGCGGTGTTTTGTATGCCAATTACTTGTACTATGCAGGCACCCCTGCCTGGTGGAATGAGCTGTGGACTGATGCGCCCGCCTCGGCAAATCAAGCGCCCGGGGCTAAGCCTCAGCAAGCTCAGGATAAGTTCGCCATCAAAAATCTCATTGCTCCGGGACAAATGAAGAGCTCCTTCATTCCCACGGAAGACAAGGGAGCCATCTTCTGTATGGTTAATCTGGAGGGTACCGCTACCGCCAAACAGCGCACTGATAAAGTTATGCGCCAAATGGAGGAACGTATCAAAAAAATACCCGGTGTGCGTATGATTTCCGCGCAAAGCGGGTTCAGCTTTGCCTCCGGCTCCGGTGAGGGCACGGGCATGGTCATTGTACAGCTTGATCCGTGGGATAAACGTACAACTGAGGACTTATCCGTGCAAGCCATTGCCGCTAAAATCAATCAGGCTTGTGCCGACATCCCGGAGGCTTCCATTATGGCCGTGACACCCCCTTCTATCCAAGGCTTGGGACTTTACGGCGGTGTCTCCATGGTGTTGGAAGCCCGTGGCAGCGCTACTCCTAAAGACTTGGGAGACATGGTGAAGGAAGTCATCAAACGCTTAATGGCTCGCCCCGACCTCATCAGCCGCGCTAACTCCGAGTATAATGCGGAAACTCCGCAAATTCACCTCGAGATTGACCGCGCTAAAGCACAATCTCTCAAAATTCCCGTACGTACCATCTTCAGCACGCTGCAAAGTGTCATGGCTTCTTCGTACGTCAATGATTTTACCCTCAACGGCTTCAATTTCAAGGTCAAGATACAGGGCGACGCTCGTGATCGCCGCACGGCAGATGACATTCTCAACCAATGGGTCCGTAATGAAAACGGAGTCATGGTACCACTCTCCGCAGTCTGTAAGCTCTCTTACCGCATGGGGCCCTCCACGTACGGACGATTCAATCAGTACATGAGTGCGGACATCAACGTAACACCCCGCCCGGGTGTGGGCTCCGGTGAGGTCATGAATTTCATCGAAGAAACGGTGGAAGCCATCAACCGCGAAGAACGAGCCAAGGGCTTAGACCGCCAGTGGAAGGCTGAATGGAAAGATCTCTCCTACCAGGAACGTCAAAACGACGGCAAAATCGGAATTCTTATCGGTCTTGCCATGCTCTTCTCGTACTTCTTCTTGGTAGCTCAGTATGAGAGCTGGACAACGCCTGTACCGGTCATGCTTTCCGTATCGGTAGCCACGTTGGGAGCCTTCATGGGCGCACAGCTGTGCAACCTGACGCTTTCCATCTATGTACAGCTGGGTATCCTGATGCTCATCGGTCTCTCGGCCAAGAACGCTATTCTCATGGTAGAGTTCAGTAAGGATGACCACGAGATTAACGGCAACCCGATTAAAGAAGCCGCGTTGAACGGAGCGGGCATGCGCTTCCGCGCCGTACTGATGACGGCCATTTCCTTCATCTTCGGTGTATGGCCCATGGTAGTTGCCACCGGTTCCGGTGCTGCCAGTCGCCAGGAAATCGGCATCACTACATTCAGCGGCATGGTATTAGCTACCGTATTCGGCATTTTCTTGGTGCCCGGTCTGTATGCCATTTTTGCCCGCATGAGGGACTGGACGGCAGCCACGCTCGGCATCGGCAACAAGCGCAAGGACGCATAATCCCGCACGCTTCCTTTCACGGCGGCATCCTCTGCACAGAGGGTGCCGCTTTTTGTACGACCGACGCGATATGCGCACTGCGGTGAAAGTCCGCGCGGAGCCGCGATGATGCGGAATCCCAGACCTGAAGAACAACTGCGAGGAGGTAACGAACCGTGGAAAAGGAAGTTCGAGGGGAAATCCCGACT
>JAFQDN010000036.1 GCA_017415995.1 Akkermansia sp.
TAGGCGATATAAGAAGCTCACAAACGAAAAATTATCCGTAAAGAACATGCAATTCGCTTGTGCTGTGGATGTTGAATACACGAAAAAGATTTTTGAAGCCGTATTTTCTGTATGACACGTCGCCCAATGCGTTTGCCCTGTCGTTACACGGGAATAATCTGCAATCTTGCCGCAAGAGGGTAACATAAGTTCCTTAATCATCGTTTTTATCATGCACGGGGAGCATGAGGAGGCGGAAGACGGCGAGGACAGGGAGCTGCGCCCAGAGGTAATACCAAGGTGCAGAGCCGAGGTAGTCCAAGAGGGTACCTCGTATGGGAACCCCCTGCGTGTAACCGTAGTTGGTGTCCAGCCAGAGGTTGATGGGGATGATGAGCAGAACATAGGCATCCATGAGAAGCAGAGCCTTGACATCATCATACCCGCGAGCACGCCATCCGGTGAGTACCGGGATGGCCAGAGCCACAATGAGTAATAAACCGTGGGCTATGAAGAATACGTAGAATGCCAAACTGGGATAGCCATTTGCCATGGCCGGGGTGATGAGCCCTTGAATGCTGCCTACTAATACGCCGAAATATACCAAGGTGCATGCCGGGCGCCAACGCCACCACAGGGCAATGAAGGCAAAGATGCTCATGAAGGAGCAAAAGTGCAGGGGTAGATTGTATTCCCAGCTGCCGTAAGTATCTGAGAATGCTCGCCAAACATATTCACTGAGAAATTGTAAGGCAATGATTCCGGCCAAAATGCGACAGATGATGATACGGCCTCGTTCCTTCAATTTTGTGCCGAGGTACAGCACCAAAGCAGCCAATGCGATGGTGATGACCAATGCGGTGATGTGTTCTGAAGACCAGCGGATAAAGGGGTAATACGGTTCATTCATGGCTGAAAACTCAGTTTAAGGGGGATGGTGTGGGTTTGCGACGCACAAAAATGTACATGAAATAGAAAAGCCCCAGAGCGGGCAACTCCAGCCACAAATAGTACCAGGGGGCTGGGGTTCCCAAGGTTTCCAGAATGCTGCCGGCGGGTGCTTCCGTTGTGTAGCCGTAATTGCTGTCCAGTAGTAAATTGATGGGGTGTATGACCACTAAGTACGCATTCATAAGCAAAACGCTGCGTATGGGGTCTTTTGCTTTTGCTTTCCAATCTGTCAGCAATGGAATTGCCAAGGCTGCCAACAAGAGCAGACCGTGTGAAATGAAAAAAATGAAGAACTCCCATTTCGGGAATCCGTATGTTATGGCCGGAGTGAGTAACCCTTGTATGCTGGCGCTCAGCACCCCGAAGTATACCAGAGAACGCGCCCAGCGTGGCCCCCACCACAGTGCTATGAAACATAACAGTGCCATGACGGCACAAAAATGCAGCGGTAATTCATTTTGCAGAATTTCCGGTAATGGGTGGCGGAGAAATCTCCAAGTGTATTCAAAGATGTAGAAGCCCAAGTTTGACACAGCTATGCCCGAACACAGTTTGTGGCGTTTTTCCGGGCTGATGTGCCTGCCGATACCGATGATGACAAAGGTTATGATTGCTATGATCAGCAAGGTGTAGAGGTGGATAGGGGACCACATTTGAAAGTTTGAATATTCCATAATCGTGCTTTATTATGTGTCAATAACCTCCGCTGTCTGCTCCTTGCAGGTGCCATCTGCGTGCCAGTTGCGCACAGGTCATCAGTTGTACTTGGTGGAATATCATCAGAGGCAGCAACAGATTGTTATCCAGCGTGCCGAAGATAGCCAGCATCATGGGGGCACCCACTGCCAAGCTCTTTTTGGAACCGCAAAATACGATGGTGATGCGGTCTTCCCGGCAGAACCCCAGCAACATACTGCTGAGGTACGTAGTCGCATAGGTGAACCCTAAGATGACGGAACACACGCAGATGAGGCTCATTAAGTGCATGGGGGCTAGCTGCTCCCAATAACCGCACACGGTTGCGGAGGAGAATGAGGTGTAAATGACCAGCCAGATAGTTGTTTGGTCATTCCATCCGATTAGGGTTTTGTGCTCCAGTACCCATTGCCGCAACCAACGCTGACTAAGCTGGCCGAGGATGAAGGGAAGCAGAATCTGATAGCAGATTTTCAGGATGGTATCCACCCCCACTTGCGCGCTGCTTGCTCCGCTGTGTGAAAAGAGAAAACCAACCAGCATAGGGGTCAGGAATACTCCCAGTAGGCTGGATACGGATGCTGAGCACACAGCTGCCGGTACGTTGCCTCCGGCTACGGAGGTGAAGGCTATGCTGCTTTGCACCGTGGATGGCAAACATGCTACATAGATGAGCCCCATGTACAGTGCCGTGCCTACCAATGGCTCAAATAGTGGCTGTAACAGCGGAATGACGATGGGAAAAAAAATAAAGGTGAAAAAAAACACCATGCTTTGCAGCCTCCAGTTCAGCAACCCGGCTATGACGCTTTCCCTTGATAATTTAACGCCGTAAAGGTAAAACAACAGCACAATGGCTGCGTTGGTCAGGATGCCGAACCCCTCCGCCACCACACCACTGCACGGTACTACCAACCCCAGGATGACACTGAGGATAATCCCGGTGGTAAAGCGATCCGCTTTGGCACAAAGTCTACGCAGGGCGTTCATTGCCGGTGGTGTGCTGAACTCACTTTCTTAGCCCATAGCTCACTTGCGGGGCGGAAAATCGTATGAAACTCGCCCGGAGGTTGCATTGAAGACTAAGTAAGCATCAAAGTTCTTTCCGCTCTTATGGCTGATGAATCCTTTGATGAGGTCTGTCTTGCCTTTGCTGAGCAATTTACCCACCGTCTCCGCATTGAGGGTGATGCCGCACATGACCTTCGGGATGACGAGCGGTTTACGGCTCTTGCCGACGGTGAGCCCTTCCACATGCCAAGCCAGCTCCGTTTCCAACAACTCGTGTTCTCCTTTACCCTTTACTTTAATGATGCCATGGCGTGTGGCCTTGGAGAGGTCTTCCACCGTGGCGTCGGCTGCGGTGAACTTGCTGTCAGCGGAGGCTTTGTCAGCTGTTTTTTTACGGGGTTCTCGCGGCGGGAACTCGAAGGCAACGTTACCTTTACGCTCATCCAGCACCAAGTACGCATCAAAGGGACGGTTGGTACGCTGGGAAATGAAGCCCGTAATGAGTTCGCTCTTGCCCTCAGCCAATACGCGGTAAAGTTGTTCAATTTCAATCTCTTTACCGAGAATAACTTTTGACATGGAGAATCCCGTTTTGCCATTACTCAGGCGGAATGCCGGTACACTCCATTGCTTGTCATTTTCCTGCAATTCTAACTCACCTTGTTCTCTGACGCTCACGTTGCCGAGACTGGTTTGCGGGGCTGAACTTTCCTTGGCACTGCTCTTTTCATCATCAAAATAGAACTCTGCTTTCCATGTTCCCTTTTCTTTATCAGGTGCTACTAAGCGCAGTCCGGCCTTGAAAGGTTTCCCGAACTTGGAGCGGAATCCTTCCATGACGGGCAACTCCCGTTTGGTAATGAGCTCGGAGAGTTGTTCATCACTCAGTCCCAGCCCGGCGTGTACTCTGCGAAGCCGGAATTTGCACTCGGTGCAGGAAACGGCGTCCACTCGGCTGCTGAGCACGGCATGTCGACAAGCCGGACACCGAACGTTGAGGTCCGGATTTTTGCCGTTCTTCATGTAATCGCGTACGCATTCCACAATGTCTGCGGTATAGGAACGGATGTCTTTCATGAAGGTTTCTCTCGGCAATTTGCCGCTTTCCATCTGCTTGAGCCTGTACTCCCATTCTCCCGTGAGCTCCGGGCTGGAAAGTGTACTGAGCCCGATTTTGCTGAGCAGGTCAATGAGGTCCATCCCGCGGCGCGTTGCCACTAAGTCTTTGCCATCGCGGGCTATGTATTCTTGCGTGATGAGTCCTTCGATAATGGCTGCGCGTGTGGCCGGGGTGCCGAGCCCTCGCTCTTTCATGGCATAGGCCAACTCGTCATCTTCTACCAGCTTGCCGGCGGTTTCCATGGCGGTAAGAAGCGTGGATTCCGTATACGGAACCGGCGGTTTGGTATGCTCTGTTACGGCTGTAGCCTTTTCCGTCTGTACCTCTTCCCGCGGGGCTACCGGGCACAGCTCGTCTTTCTTTTTGCGGTCCGTGTTGCCGTAAATGGCTTTCCACCCGGGGTGCAGCATCACTCTTCCGTGGGTATAGAAATGGTCTTTGGCGCCCGGGCTGCTCACGATGGTGGTGCGATCCGTGTCCTCATACTCTGCATTCGGCATAAAGACTCCCAAAAATCGCTGTACCACTAAGTTAAAGATTTTTGCTGCATCGCCTGTCAGATTCGTGAATTTGCCGGTGGGAATAATGGCAAAGTGGTCGCTCACTTTGCTGCTGTCGAATACGCGTTTTGAGGGCTTTACTCGCTTATTTTCCATGATTTCCACAGCAAACGGTGCCAGTGAGGGATGGTTTTCTGCTATGGCCGCAACGGTGCGGGAGGCTATGCCGATGTAGTCGTTGGGCAAAAACTTGGAATCCGTGCGCGGGTAGGTAAGTACTTTGTGCTTTTCATAGCATTCCTGTGCAATTTGGAGCGTGCGGCTTGCGGAGAATCCGAAGCGGTTGCTGGCTTCCTTTTGCAAGGATGTAAGGTCAAAGAGCAGGGGGGCAGGCATGGAAACCGGTTTCTTGATTTCTTTAACCTTCCCGGGGCGCCCTTGGCAGCGTTTGGCTATTGCTGCCGCTACTTCTTTATCCCATATTCTTTCTCGTGTCCGCTGGGGCGCTTTTTCATCTTTTTTCCACTCGGGGTCAAACCATTTACCTTCGTAGCTGCCACTGCGTGCCCGGAATACGGCACGCACCTCGCTGTATTCTTCCGGCTTGAATCCCAGGATGTCTTTTTGTCGAGCAGCCAGCAACGCCAATGTCGGCGTTTGTACGCGCCCGGTGGGGGTGATATTGAAGCCTCCCGCCGCAGATTGCAGAACTGTCAGGGCGCGTGTGCTGTTGAGTCCCACCAGCCAGTCCGATTCCGAGCGGCAAACGGCAGCATCTGCCAAATCTGTCATTTCTTCATCGCTCTTCAGCGTTGCCCAGGCCTCCAGTATGGCGTCATCCGTCATGCTTTGCATCCACAAACGCTTGAGCGGCTTTTTGATTTTTCCGTAGCGGATGATGTTGCGGAAAATCAACTCACCTTCGCGCCCGGCATCGCATGCGTTGACTAAGCTTGTCACCTCTTTGCTGCGCGCTAATTTGAGCACTTTTTTCAATCTGTCCGCTGACTTGGCAATCGGCTCCAGCTCCATGCTCTTAGGCATGACCGGTAGGTAGTCCATTTTCCACGGCAGACTTTTACCGTCTTCTGTTTGTGGCTTTTTTTGTTCTACCAAATGACCCACGGCAGAGGTGATAATTGCCGAGTCATTGACATAGCTGCCTGTGCTATCATCTTTCTTGAATTTGCCCAGTCTCTTGCCGAGTACGCGTGCCAAGTCCCCTGCCACACTGGGTTTCTCCGCTATGATGAGTGTCTTTGCCATATCTCTGTCAAAAAAATGTTCTCTCCCCCTCGCGGGGCGCTTTGCTTACTCTATAGTGAGCCCTATTCTTCCCCTCTTTGTCAAGTAAAAAATGGGTCATGTTTGAAAATATGCAAAATAATAAACAATGGCGCATACGGAAAGAATCACTACAATGTTGTGTTTACACTTGTGCAGAAATATGCATCCGGGGTGGATGGTTGAGGATTTTATGGTCAAAAATAATGGAGTTAGTCTTTTTTTATTGCTTGTGAGGGGGGAATATGCTAGAGTGGTCTTCGGTATATGAGTAAGGAAGAACAGAAGAGCTTTTTGACTCTTGTAAAGCCCTTATTGCGCAAGTATGCTCCGCGCTATCGGGGAACTCTGATAATGGGGATTTTTGCCGGTATGGTGGCAGCTGCCGCATCCGGTTGCGGTTTGCCGGTTATTGTACAGAGTGTTGTGCCGATTGTGTTCGGAGAGGAGCCGGCCCCTCAGTGGCTACGGACATTGGCGGAGCAATACTTCAGCGGCATGGATATAGCCATGGTAACGATGTGGGGGGCGGCATTGCTGATTCCGGTGTTGATGTGCATACGCGGAGTAGCAACGTACCTGAATTCTTATTTGCTGACGCGCGCCGGATTGGGATTGATGACGGATTTACGAACGGATATATTTGCCAAGATGCAGTGGCTGTCCTTTTCCTTCCATGACCGCCACTCCCGTGGTAAATTGATGACAACGGTCATTCAGTTTACTCAGACTGTGCAGCAGCAGCTGACCCAAGTGTTGAACGATGTGGTTGTGCAGCCGTTTACATTGGTGGCAGCGGTCGGGTACCTGATTTACGTAGCCGCTACCAATCATGATGCAGCCGTGCTGTTGGGGAATTTGCTGATTACCGCGCTGTGTATTCCTCTTGTGCGTTTTGTGGGAAAACATATGGTGAAAAAAATGCGTAAAGCCATGACCGGCATGACCTCCGTTACTGCCGATGTTGAGGAGGCTTTATCCGCCCAGCGCGAGGTGCGCGCATTTAATTTGCAGGAAAATCGAGAGCAGCGCCTTTACGAGAATATTGAGAAATACAATAAAGCCATTATACGAGTGGAGGCATGGAAGGCTTCCGTTGCGCCGTCTATTGAGATTGTGAGCGCCCTGGCTTTGGCTTATTCTCTGTACCGTGGCTGTGGTGATGGCCTTAAATTGGAGGAGTTTACCGCTATTGCAACTGCTTTCTACTTCTGTTACGACCCGATTAAGCGTTTGGCTGCTGCTTCTAACTATTGCCATATCATGTCGGCTCTCATTATGGGGATAAATGAGGTGCTGGAGGCTGAGGATGAAACTCCGGAGCCGTTGCAGCCCAAACATTTGCCGTCTCCGGTGAAGGGTGAAGTTGAGTTCCGAGGAGTTGATTTTGCTTATAATGAAGAAAAAATGGTGCTCCGGAATGTCAATGTGCGCGTGCCTTCCGGGCAAATTGTTGCCTTGGTTGGACCGAGTGGATCCGGCAAAACTACTTTTATCAATCTTTTGTGTAGATTTTACGATCCTCTGCGCGGAAGCGTGCTCATAGACGGGGTGGACGTCCGGGAGCTGAGCCGTGAGGAGCGCACGAATACCATCGGGCTGGTGTCTCAGTTTGCTGCGTTGTTCCGGGATACGATTGAGGAGAATATTCGCATCGGTAAACCCGGGGCAGATGATGCAGCCGTGCGCCGAGTGGGGGATTTAGCCTGTGTAAGTGAGTTTGCGGACCGGAAAGAAGACGGATACCGGATGATGCTCAGTGAGGGAGGCGGCGGCCTATCCGGCGGGCAGAAACAAAGGGTATCCATTGCCCGTGCCATTCTGAAAGATGCTCCGATTCTGATTCTGGACGAAGCAACCTCTGCCTTGGATATGAAGAGTGAGGCGCTTATTCAGCAGGCGTTGGAGGACATGGCCAGTAATCGCACGACTTTCATTATTGCACACCGCTTCAGTACCATACGCAATGCCGGAAGAATATTGGTATTCAATGAGGGCTGCATTGTAGCGGATGGCTCGCATGCTGAGCTGTATGAGAGTTGTGCCCTTTATCGCTCCCTGTATGATGAACAGGTGCGAGGCTCGGAAACGGAAAGAAAGGAGACGCTTGTATGTTAAAACGGGTGCTTACGTTTGCTCGGCGCTTTTTGCTGCCGCATTACGGTTGGTTGGCGACTACGCTGCTTACCGGATTGATTACGGCTGCTGCCAGTGGGTTAGGTGTACCCTTGTTAGTTAAGTTTGTATTCCCGGTGGTGTTTTACAGTGGCTCAGGTGAAGAGCCTGCCTTGATGGGAATGCTGCCGGCGCTCAAGACCTGGGACCATTCCACACTGCTGCTGATGGCCTGTGCCGTAATGCCACTGATTTTTGCCGTGCGCGGCTTGGCTATGTGGGCTAATCACGTGGTGGTGAACATTCTCGGTATTCGCATTCTGGAAAGCTTGCGCAAAACGGTGTTTCACCATGTGCAACAGCTGCCCATTGCCTACTTGGACAGCAAGAGTAAGGGGGATATTGTGAGCCGTATCGTATCAGATACCTCCAATGTGCAAAATGTACTTTCCCATGTGGCGAATGACTTGGTGAAGCAGCCTATCACCTGTGTGTGTGCATTCAGTGCGTTTATTTATTTGCTTTTCAGGGACGGCAATTTGGAAATGGGGTTGGTGTTGCTCTTTATTGCATTGGCCGCATGGCCCATCGTTGTATTCGGTAAACGCATATCGGCGCGTGCTAAGCAGGCTCAGGCCGGGCTGGGTGAGATTAATACCGTTGTGCAACAGAATCTCGAAACTCAGCGAGAGGTGCGAGCTTATGCTATGGAGGAACGCCAGATCAATGACTTCCGCGGTGCCTCCGAGCATTACCGCCGTAATATGGATAAGTTGGTAAAGTACCAGCGTTTGGTTATCCCGATTATGGAGACTGCTACGGCCTTGGCGCTGTCATTCCTGTTGGTCTTCGGCTCTCAGAGTGGTATGGGAATGACGGATTTCATGACGTTGGCCTTGGCCATGTACTTTACGTTCGATTCCATGAAGCGTGCCGGGCAGGCGTTCAATCGCCTTAACGAGGCGCAAGGGGCTCTCGGGCGCTTGGAGGAAGTGCTGGACGAACACAACCCGATAGATGACCCTGCTGAGCCCGCGGAGTTTAAGCTGCCGGTACGCGGTGAGCTTGTGTTTGATAACGTAAGCTTTGAATATGAGGAAGGTAAACCCGTACTCAGAGACATCAATGTGCGCATACCTGCCGGGCAGGTTGTTGGTTTGGTGGGACCGAGCGGGGCAGGTAAAACGACGTTCGCCAACCTGATTCCGCGCTTTTACGAGGTGTCAAAAGGTGCGGTATTGGTGGACGGCGTGGATGTCCGCGATGTTACCCGCTACGAGTTGCGAGAGCACTTGGCCATTGTTGGGCAACAGGCGTTGCTGTTCCGCGGAACCGTGCGCGAGAATATTGCATTGGGTCGCCGTGATGCCACTGAACAACAGGTGCTTGCCGCAGCGGATTCCGCAAGAGTGTCTGCGTTTTTGCCGTTGTTGCCCAAGGGAATAGATACTTGTTTGGGCGCCGGTGGTAGTGGGCTTTCCGGTGGGCAGCGTCAGCGAGTGGCCATTGCTCGTGCCTTTGTGAAGGATGCTCCTATTTTGATTTTGGATGAGGCTACTGCCTCTCTGGATGCTGAAAGTGAGAAAGAAATTCAGCATGAGCTTGAGGCCTTAGCTAAGGGGCGTACAACGCTGATTGTGGCTCACCGTTTCAGTACGCTCCGCCATGCGGATCGTATTCTTGTGTTCGACCACGGTCGCATCGTCGGCGATGGCTCTCATGAACAATTGTATGCTACTTGCCCGTTGTACAAGGATTTGTATGACCGCCAAGGCGCTGTGGAATAAATTTTGTCCCGGAGGATTGGAATGCACAACCGTAAGTTTACACCTCAAATTTTGGCGCGGGCGACCGGTGCTGCGGATGTAGCGGAGCTTTGTTCATGGCAGCTGAGCGATTTGTTTGCAGCTGTGGAGGACAGGTTGCTCTCATTAGTCGGTTCGCTGGGGTTTTCGAGTGTTCGCTCGGAATTGATAGAGTCTATGCGGCGAGGTGATGGTTCCCCCCACATTTGCGCAGAGGAAGATGGTACTCCCGTTGGGGTGTATGTGCTGTGTATCAGCTCAGTGCAGGCCACTGCCGCGCTTAGCCGCCTGCAATATGATTGGGTATGCGCTCACCCCGGGGCTCATATTTTTGTTTTGCCGTGTGTTGTGCAGCGTGTGAGTGCTACCTCCGCGCGCTGCGTAACGGAAAAATTGTCGGTATTACGAGCCGGTGGTAAATGGGCTGCTGCGGAAGAGACTCGTCAATTCCTCCCGCCGGGGATTGCTCCAGCATGTTTTTTGGGGAGCGGAGGCCTCCTTAAAAAGCATACGTTGGTACGGGAGGTAGTGAACGCCGGGATACGGATATACCCGTATGTGGAGGGGCTGGCTCACAATGGCGATATGCCTCAACACATGCAGTTGTTGGCCTCCGGGGAGGAATCTCCCATGCTGCTGGTGCTTACGGAAGGTACCCGAGGTGGTGCCGTGCGATTGCGTTATGCGGATTTTTATTCTTGTGATAACCCGGTTAATGAGTTGGAGGTGTATAAAATAACACCCCCGCAGGGATTGCAGCTGATGGATTCGCGTGGCGGTATTTACCGTGTTGTTTGTGCGGAGCAACTCATGTTCGGCCATTGCATGAAGATGGGAATGCACATGCGCTGGGCTGTCAGTTTGGTTGCTTCCTCCTATACTGCGGGAGGGGATGGAATCTCCTCGCTTTCTCAAAGTTCTGAGTTGTCCACTTGCATTAATTCCGTGGTGCAATCTGTTTCAGCGGTGCAATTTTGTGGCTTGCCGGGATATTGCTTGCAAGTTCGTGTTAACGATAAGCTGCCGCAGATGTTGTTTAATGTTTACGTTTTTGCGCATCAGGCAGAGGGTCGCGTGCCGAAGGTCGGTGATGCTTTCATGGCCGAGGGTATACTTTACGCCGTGCCGGATTCGTTGGTGGAGGCCGGAGTTTGCTGGGCTGATTCTCCCATAACGGCTGCTGCCGTTATTCAGGATAAGAGGGAGTTGGCCGCTGCTCGCTTTGCATACCGCACTACGCCCTTGAGCTTGCCCATGGCTGCCATTGGTCAAGCTTTGTTGCAAGCCGGGTGTCGTTTTGAAGAAGAGTTTGACCCGGTATTTCGTTTCGGTCGCCCTGAGTTCCGTGTGTTGGACTCTCGCGGTCAACGTTTGTTGGTCATGGTTGATACCGTTACCAACGGAATGGAAGACACGCGCGGTTACAGACGGCGTTTTCACCCGGATCGCTATCCTTCCCGCATGAAAAAAATGCCGCAGGGGGGTGGCTCTGCCAATATTCTCTTCATTACGGCTTTTGTGAGTGCCATAGCCGGTTCTGTAACAGATTATAACGTTAAGTGGGAGTTCCATGGTTTCAATATGCCCCTTGAGCTGCCTGCGTGCCTTTCTCACCGTGTTCCGGGGCTGCCTTTGCGAGCTCCCATTACGGAGGCTGATGCCGCCCGCTTTTTTGCGCGTTGTATGGGCTCGCAATGCTTTGAAGCATTGCTGCCCTATTTGCGGGAAGACGTGTATTACCGCTCGGAAACAGCCTCACTGGAGGTTTTCAGTAAGTCCGATATGTTGCGCCATTTGCGCGGGTGTTTCGATAACTGGGCGCAGCATCATGAATTGCCGAACATTTCCTTTGTAACGGCTTCCGTGCTGTATAAAGGCGTGCGCAAAGCGTGCACAATTGCCCGCCAAAGCGGTGAGTTGATTTCAGCCACCATCTTTACCGTGGAAGGTGCTTTTATTACCGGGGCGGAGTCGTTGGCTCCGGAGCAGTTCTCGGATATTGAGGAATAAACTTCTGTTATGAAAATACCCCCATACTGGCTCAAGGAACAGCGCGAGATTGCCGGCCGTGTCCTGCGTTTGTACGGGTCTTCCTTTCTTTCTATGGAGGAGGCTCGACAAGCCTTGGAACAGCGTGCTCGTTTGTGGGCGGATTATTTGGCGTCGCCTCATGCCGACGCCTCTCGGTTCTCGGTATTTACTCAGTCCTTGCGTGCCATCGCAGCTCTTCCCGGCGAAGCTGAGTATTGCGTTTCTCTGACGGAGCCTATCGAACGGAGTGTTGATGCCTTTAATGTGCTGACCCGTAACCGGTACGGAGTTTTGGTGCTTAATTCGACTGACCATGCCTTTGTGGATGTAGACGATTTTCGTGGCTCTGCCATACTGCGTTTTTTAGGGCTGAGCAAAAAGCCGGAAAGCTTATTGATGGAAGCTGTTCAAAAGCTTTGCTTGCGGGATGACCGCCTTTCAGCGCGTGTGTATCACACGGCTCATGGGTGGCGTGTTTTGTTGCGCGGACCGGGGGTGGAGCTTGGCTCTGCTCGCATGGCTGAGTTGTTTTCTGCGTTGCAGGCAGACCCGCTATATGTTTCTCTTTGCCGCAAACAAAAATGCTGGCGTGCCCGTTTGTCTCCTAAACCTTTTCACTTGGGTTTACCTCGCTTTCCTCAATTGACGGATTCTGAGCAGGCTGCGCATCAAATGGCTCCTTGGCTTGAGCGTTATGCTGCGGTAACTGCTCCTTTTGCCGTGTGCAGGCTATTGGACTCCTTCGGCCCGTCCTTCCATTCAACTGTTATGGAATTGCATGATGCTTATACCCGAGCCCTTTGTCCGGACCGGCCCTTGGCCTGAATCCTTTTTTGGAGGCGGAGTCGGATTAAATGCTTGCAAAGTGGTGGGAATTTGGTAGACTGAAAGCATGAACAAGGCTATTTTGAGCATACTGGCCGCACTCATGGTGACGGGAGGAGGAAGCGTAGATGCAGCAGCTGCTGCCCCGCCGGAGTTGGGTAATGTCATGTTTGTGGGAGATTCCATTACCCATGGCTACGGCGCACCTTCATACCGCTGGCCGTTGCATAAGATATTGGTGGACAATGGTGTGGTGTTTGTTGCCGTCGGTGTAACCCAAGGTAATCAGAATCCGCGTTTCAGCGTGGCTCCGGGTACGGAATATGCCGGTGTACCATTTAACAACCGTCACTCTGCCATGAGCAGTGAACGCGCATATGAAATAGCCGGTCGTATTAATAAGTCCGGCCGCTTGGGTAATTCTTCCATTAAGGATTGGCTGGGGCTTAATACTAAGTATTCCGGGAACTTTAAGCTGGATACCTCCACTCAAATGCCCGATGTTATGGTGATGATGATTGGCACGAATGATACGCTTTCTGACTTCGGTAACAAAGGCGGTATTGGTGCCGGGGATAACATGAAAATTGTTCAGAAGAATCTCATTGGCACCCGCAAAGGTAAAAAATGGAGTGGTGACGGTGATTTGGATGCCATTGTGGATTCCATGCGTAAAGCAAATCCGAATGTCCGCATTTTAGTGCTTACGATTCCTACATGGCATGATGTACGCCACAATAATAACCGGGCTTCTGACTTTGAGGCCATTATGAAATATAACGAGGAGCTGAAACAATGGGCTGAGTTCAAAAAGGTGGAGGTTGCGGAGGTTAATAAAGGGTTGATTGATCCCTCTCGTGAGGATAAACCCGGTGTCGCAGAACCTCAGTTCTTTAATGCTCACGACAAGTTGCATCCTACGGTGCAGGGAGATTTGCTCATTGCTGCCGAGGTCGCGGATGCTTTGGGTATCCCGGGCAGAACCGTCGGTTTGGCGCGTAAAAACGCCGAGGAGTTTGTTCAGGTGCAATTGAATGGTAAAAAATTAACCAAGACGGTGGCATCTCCGCTTCCTCAGCCTGATGCTGATTCTTTTACCGCTTCTGTCACCTGTCGTGTGGGTAATGGCTCGGAAGACGGATGGAATAAAACGGACGGCTTGCGTCTTACTGTGGGCAATGGAACACTTACCGGTGTGCTGACGGTTACGGAATCTGCCATTATCTGGGGTGAAAAGGCCGATTCCGTGCTGTATTGCGCGGATATGTCCGTTAATTCCGAGGAATTGCGAGTTGCAGCCGTTCCGGGGGATAATGCGCAAGGGCGTACGCCCGGATTCTATGTGTGGTTAGGCGATCGCCTTATCGGTGAAGCCCTTCCCGGTATGGACTCCGCTTCCAATGGCCATGTACCCGGCTTTATCTTGTCGCCTCGCGGTGATGTACCTGTCTTCATCAACGGGGCTGCTCTTACGGATGGTGCTTTTGCCCCGTGCTCTCTGCAATAAAGGGCTATTTCCTTTTAACAAGAATGCACAGCAGGTGTTTTCCTGCTGTGCATTCTTGTTTGTGCTCCTCCCTTAAAAAGGGACGAACGCTACAACGTGTTAGTTGCCTTTTTTAGGATTGAATGCCGGAGCATACGGTACGGCCGGCAGTCCGGCAGAATTCGTCAGGTTTGGCTCCATATAGGTGTACCAAGCATAGCGTACATGCTTGGGCTTTTTCACCTTATCGCAGCTCAAAACAACGGTTTCTCCTTGGATGGATGCTTCTGCCGGGAAGAATTCTTTGCCGTCGGCAGATACCTCGAACCCGACCGGCGCCTTGCCGTCCGTTGTTTTCAGACCATCTGCGTACTGATAATGTAGGGTAATGCCATCGCTCGTTGTCTGTACCTTGGTGACAACCGGCCCGCTGAAAGGAACATCTTTGCCGTAGACTTGCGCTGCCGCAAGGTTTGCGAGGCGAGTGCCTACTTCAAGTTTGCGCGGAGGATGCACGTCGCTGTTGGTAGAGCCCAAGTCTATGGTGGTGAGCGTGTATACGCTTGGCAGACGCTTAGCTGCGCTGCGCTGCACGTGGCGGAACTCCGGCCAGTATGCGCGCAGTTTGGATTTGTCATTAATGCGTGGCAGCTCTACCATAAGGAAAGGCAGCTCTTTGTTGCCGAACTCAGCACGCCAGCCGTTAATCATATCAGTCAGTAGCGTGTAGTTTTGTTTGCGGTCTTCAATCTCCGCATCGCTTTCTCCTTGGTACCATATGACGCCTGCTACCGGAAAATCCACCCACGGCGCTATCCCCGTTTCAAACAGGTATGCCGGCTTGTAGGGGTGAGGCGCATTCAAATCCTTGCCTATGTTTTGCCGGGCTCTCCCGCGTACCCAATCGGACATGTATTTGCTCTCCAACCATTTGGCGCTGAGACATTCTTTGTATTTCTTTTTCAGAACACCGGGGGGCATCCATGCCATCATTTCCGAGCCTCCGAGGGATGCGTGAACTACGGCAACGGGTACGCCGAGTTGCTTTTGAAGTTCTCTGCCGAAGTAGTAACCGACGGCACTCATATTGGCGCGTGCCTGCGGGGAGTTTGTGCTCCAGCTACCCTGGTACATCTGTTTGTCGAGCAAGATTTTTTGCAGGGTTGCATCATATGCCTTGGCATTGGTATGCACCTGTGGCTGGGAGTGGTAAAAACGGAAAAGCGGCGTTTCTGCTTCTTGCAGGGAATTGCGGTCTCCGGTTTGGTTGAGCCTCCAAAGCATGTTGGATTGCCCGGAGGCCACCCATACTTCACCTACCAGCACATTGCTGAGTACCAGTTTATCCTCCCCCTGGGTGATGGTAAGTTCTTGCCCCTCTGCATTTGGCTGCATCGGTTCCAATACGGCTTTCCATTTGCCGTTTTTTGCCTTGCATTCCACCGTTTGCCCATTGAAGGTAACGGTTACTTTTCCCTTGCCATCACATGTACCGCAGATGGGGACTCGTTTCCCTTGCTGCAGCACCATGTTGTCTGCGTAGATTGCATCCGTCTTGATTTCTGCTTGGGCACACAGCGGTGCCAGCATTGCCAGCGAAAGTATGAAGCGCGTCTTCATGCTTAGACTTTATAATATTTCTAGGATTAAAGCGAGAAAAAAACGCATGCTTTGTCTTTTTTTGTGCTTGTGTTGCCTGTTATTTCAGGCAGCCGGGGCAATTGCGGACAAAATGCCCCGGTGAGGCTTCGATGATGGGCGGTATTTGTTCCGTGAGGCAAAGTTCCGGATTCCCGATAGTGTTGCGAGGACGGAAGGTGCATCCTCGGACCGGCTCTCGGAGTGTGGGCGGAAGCCCGGGGATGGTTTGTAATTTGCTTCCTTTAGCGTGGGTGGACGGAATGGATGCCATGAGGGCTCGTGTGTATGCATGCAGGGGATGCGTCAGTAACTCCTGCGCGGGGGCACTTTCCAATATGCTCCCCGCGTACATGACTTGAATGCGGTGTGCATATTGGCGCACTACTCCCAAATCATGGGTGATAAGGATGATGGCTGTGCCCAGTTCTTCTTGCCTTGCACGCAGAAGGTCTAACACTTGTTTTTGCACGGTGACATCCAGAGCCGTGGTAGGTTCATCTGCAATGAGTAGCTGAGGGCGGGTGATGAGCGCCATGGCTATCATCACCCGTTGGCGCATGCCTCCGGAAAACTCGTGCGGATATGCTTTGGCGCGTCTTTCCGGCTCCGGTATGCCCACTCTTGCCAACTCTTCAATTGCGAGCTTGCGTGCTTCTTTCCACCTCATCCCTCGGTGTATGACTAATGGCTCTGCTACTTGGTCACCGATTGTCATGCACGGATTCAGACTTGTCATCGGGTCTTGGAATATCATGGAAATGTTGTTCCCTCGCAGTCGGGATAATTCCTTTTCTCCCATTTTCAGCAAATCCTGTCCGTTAAAAAGCGCTTGTGCTCGCTCCGGTATCCGGGCCGGTGGCTTCGGTAATAGTCCCATCAGGGCGGAACACGTAACGGATTTCCCGGAGCCGGATTCCCCCACTATTCCCAGGGTTTCTCCTTTTTCAATCCCAAAGCTGACATCTGTTACAGCGTAACTTACTCCTGCGCGGTTTCTGAACTCCACGCTTAAATTCCTTACTTGTAACATTGCCGTGCTCATGTCTGCTCCCCATTCTAGCATGCTTTACTTCACTTTGCAAGAGCGGACCCGGAATTTGACTTGCCTGCCTTTGCCTAGGGCTGTATGCATCAATGAATACCGGCCTCCGTTACTACTGCCGGTACGGCGTGTCCGTGTATGATGATGCGTACCGGAGTGCCCGGGTGACTGTATTTGGTGCACAGCATGGCCAATGCGACTCCATGACTGAGCGCCGGAGATATGCACCCACTGGTAACGGTGCCCACTTTTTGACCATACAGGTTCTTTACCACATCCCCCTTGCGTGGTGTGTCACTTTCTTCTGCACACCGCAGGGGGGTAAGTCTTTTATCGTGTTTCGGGCTTGCTTCGTAGTTTTCTTTTCCCAAGTAGGGTTTGCTGTGGTGGCACATGTGCTCCAGCGAGGCCTCGGAGGGTGTCAGGTTTTGCGTATCAAAGGTAGCAGAGGCCAGTCCCTGTTCCAATCTCAGGCATTCACGGGCATCCATCCCGCAGGGAATTGCACCGGCTGCCATGAATGACTTGAACCACGCTATGCCACGGTTAGCCTCACAGAAAAACTCGAATCCTGTTGTTGTTCTCGTTTTTTGCTTGCGGATGATGTGAATCCGACTCCCCCGGTAGCGCATACTTTCATAACTACCCTCAGCCGGATATTCTAAATCCGGCATTACTTTTCGGAATATTGCTTCACTATCCGGACCTTGCAAACTCATGGCGCTCAGGTTCCCTGTTACGTTCTGTACGGTGACCTCACCGGGTGGCAGGTGTTTGCGCAACCATTGCTCAACCGTATCTTCCTGTGCCGCTGAGCCGATGATGAAGTATTGCTCCCCGTTTTCCCGACAAAGAAGTATCTTGTCGATGATAACCCCTTGCCTATTGAGTAATAAAGTGTCGTAGCAATGTCCGTCTGCTGTGTGCTCTACGTTATTGCAACATATTTTGTCCAACAGTGCTTCGGCTGCCTTTCCCTGTATGCTGAATTTGCTCAGATGGGATATGTCAAATATGCCACAGGCAGAGCGTGCCGCCAAATGCTCATCCACCAAATTCGTGTATCGGCGTGGCATGTTCCACCCTTCTTCATTACCCATGGTAGCCCCCAAGTGTGTGTGCAGTGCTTGTATCGGTGTATGTTTCATGATGCTCATCTTGTCATCTATTCTTTTTCTTTTCAAGGTGTTAGTGCTAACAAGTTGACTTCCGTTAAACGCTTTTTTTTATGCGGGAATGTTGGGTGGCGCAATCCGAGCTTGCTTTTTGACGAGCCTTCGTGTAATCTGCTCTGCGTTATGTGGACAGGACGCTTTTCTCAGGCTACGGCGGATCTCGTACTGAAATACGGAGAATCCATCTCATACGACTGGAAACTATACCGGCACGATATTGCCGGTTCCATTGCTCATGCCCGTGCACAGCTGCGCGCCGGCATGCTTACGCAGGAGGAATTTGCTGCCATTGAAGGCGGTTTGCTCGGAATCCTGGCTGATATTGAGACCGGTAATTTTGCTTGGTCCATTAAGTTGGAAGATGTGCACATGAACATTGAGAGTGAGCTCACGCGCCGTATCGGGGCTCCGGGTGCAAAACTCCATACCGCCCGCTCCCGTAATGATCAAGTGGCTACGGATACCCGCTTGTATTGCCGGGCGGAGATAGATAGCACCCTCTCTCTGTTGCAGGACATGCAACGAGCCCTTGTTGCCAAGGCGGAGCAGTATGCGGAGGTGCGTATTCCCGGGTATACTCATTTGCAGCGAGCCCAGCCCGTCACTATCGGCCACCATTTGCTTGCATATGTGGAGATGCTCGGGCGAGATGTTACGCGCTTGCAGGATTGCCGCCGTCGCCTGAATATTTCCCCCCTCGGTTCCGGCGCCATTGCCGGCTCTACCATTAACCTGGATCGCGCTGCCATTGCTGCGGAGCTTGGCTTTGATGCCGTTTCCGAAAACTCCATGGATGCCATTGCAGACCGTGATTACATCATGGAAACGCTCTTCTGTCTCTCCCTCATCGGTACTCACCTCAGCCGCCTCAGTGAGGACCTCGTCCTTTGGAGCAGCTCGGAGTTCGGTTTCTGCACGCTGTCGGACGCTCACACCACCGGTTCCAGCCTGATGCCTCAGAAGAAGAATCCGGACGTTTCCGAGCTTACTCGTGGCAAGAGTGGTCGCCTGTATGGCAACCTTGTCAGTGTGATGGTTGCTGTTAAGGGGCTCCCGCTCACTTACAACCGTGATTTGCAGGAGGACAAGGAACCCCTTTTCGATTCTTTTGAAACGGTTTCTCTCGCATTGCGTGTGAATGCAGAGATGGTGGCTGCCATGCGTATCAATGAGGATAAGTGCGCTGCTGCCGTGTCGGACCCCCTCTTGTTGGCAACGGATTTGGCCGATTATCTGGTACGTCGCGGTGTGCCTTTCCGCCATGCTCACGAGCTGGTCGGTAAAGCTGTAGCCGTTGCCGTTGGTTCATCTACTCCTTTGGATAAGCTGTCGCTTGAGCAGTTCCGCGAAATCTCGCCCGAGTACGGTGAGGATGTGCACTCCGTGTTCAATTTGGACCGAGCATTTGAACTCCGAACCAATCCCGGCGCGCCGAATCCGGCCAATACAGCTCGGCGCATTGCCTATTGGAAAACGCTGCTGAGCTGATGCCGGGCAGACGCCGACTTTTCTGTATACAAAACATCCTGCGGTCGCTTTCCCTTAGCACCGCAGGATGTTTTTTTGCCGAATGATGCGTGCGTTACACTAACGCTACGATGTTATCCCACAGAAAAAAATATACCACGGCTCCTACCAAGACAAGTAAGTACATCAGGTACAGGATGATGCCGCGAGAATCCCCTCCGTGTGCCACTGCAAAACGGTGCGGCCATATGAAAATGATTCCCAGTGCCAACAATATTAACCATTTGACTAAACGAAATGCCAGGACAAACAGCATGTAAATCACTTTCAATATAGCGGTCAATACCCCGCCCGTACTTTTGCTCAGCTTTGTGCTCATGTTTTTCAGTTGTTTTGTTATCCCTCCTTTTTTTTGCTGACGTGTTTTCAGCCTCACAGGGGTGGGATTGCCTTGCATTCTAACGGATTATTTATCCCTTGTACAGCTTATTTTTTGCAGATGATGGTGTTCTTTTGTAAAAACTTGCGAAGTTAACGCAACTGTGGTATATTCCGGGCATGGCAGAGTTGATTATGTTGGGCACGGGAAATGCTGCGGTGACACAGTGTTACAATACCTGTTTTGCTGTGCGGAATGGGGAGGCTGTGTTTTTGGTGGATGCCGGAGGCGGAAATGGAATTCTGAGGCAGCTGGAGTCCGCCGGTATAAAGTTGGATGAGATACATGATATGTTTGTAACGCATACACATACGGACCACATCCTCGGTGTTGTGTGGGTTGTGCGTATGGTGGCTCAGCGGATGAATGCCGGTAAATACGCGGGAACTCTGAATATTTACGGGCACGATGAGGCCCTCCGTGCTCTGGCAATGATTTGTCGGCTGACCTTGCCTATGAAGGTGCATCGTCATCTCGGAGTAGATATTTTGTTGAATGAGTTGCAGGATGGTGCTGCCTTTTCTGCTGCCGGCATGTTTGCAACTGCGTTTGATATAGGCTCCTCCAAAGCTCGTCAGTTCGGGTTTGAGCTGAAGTTGCCCGGAGGGCAACGCTTAACGTGTTTGGGGGATGAGCCGTACAACGAGCGTGCTCATGCCTACGTCTACGGTGCAGATTGGCTTTTAAGTGAGGCATTTTGTTTGTACGAGGCGCGAGAACGCTTTAAGCCGTACGAAAAACACCACAGTACTGCTGCGGATGCCGGGCGCTTGGCGGAGTCTCTGCATGTGCGTAATTTGCTGTTGTACCACACGGAGGATTCTTGTTTACAAACACGCCGCGCTGCTTATACTGCTGAGGCTGCGCTGTATTATACCGGCAAAATTCATGTGCCGGACGATTTGGAGTGTATCCCGTTGTCCTGAAATGTAAAGCCGGCCGGGGTGCGCATGATCGCTCCCGGCCGGCCGTACTTACACCTACTCTATGAAAACAGTTGACTGTTCTTGTGGTCGGCTCTCACCCCGACCTGTATAGTTGTACGGAGTAAGTTTGCGGATTCTTTCAAAAAATGTGATTTTTTTTTCAAAAATTTTCATTCGTTGGTGCATTTTCTGCCGGAATGATTTCAAACTCAATGTTTTCTGTGCCTGTTCCGAATTCGCTGTTAATTCCATTATCGTCTTGCAGCGTGAACTCTTCACCGAAAATTCGCGCGAACGTAGGGCTTGCTATAAAGTCCGTCAGGAGGGGAGAATTGTAGAAATCCGCATGGTAGAGTTGGGAAACGGTATCCTCAATGAGGCGGGACGCTCGCTGTGCTTCCCCGGCAGCCTCTTCCCAGCAATCCGGCCATGCTTTGTCGGGGGTACAGTAGGTGTCAATATTTTGTTGTGCTTTATCTGCAAATGCGTTTAATCTGTGTTCCGTGGGGTTTTTGCAAAGATCCGCAAACTCATACAGGAGTTTTTGGATGGCTTGTTCACGTGGCGTCCCGCAGTAGCGAGAGGGGAGGGTGGGTGTGCTGCCCTTGGTGATAACCACGGTGTCCGGGGTGGTAAAGATGTGCTGCGGTTCTTCAAGGTCGGCGGTGCCTTGGGCTACATCAATGACAAGGCTTTGCCTCAATACGGTACAGAGTGGCTTGCCCCAGAAGGAGGGGGTGACGCTCAGCGCGCATTCGAGGCACAGGCGGTGCTCTGCCACCATGCTGCCGTTTGGTCTGCGGTGCAGGGTGTTGCCGATAAAGTACACCGCATACTCAGCCTTGGCGTTATCCATATTGCTGAGGGGAATCGGTACAGGTGTGTCGTGTTTTACTTTTAACTCCCCGTCTTCCGTGTAGACCCGGAAGTTCCAGGTAATGGGCTGAATCTTATTGAAGGCAGATGGCATAAGATTGCCGTATACCTCGGTATGCGTGGGCAAATCTGCCGTGCTCCATTTGTATTCAAAGTTTATGCCTTGGCCGTGGTCATGTGTGGTCAGAGGGGAGACAGCGAGCTGTTCAGTGGTGACGATTTCCGCCGTATTATCCCGGAACATGGGTTGCAGCCCGATGGCCGCCGTGCCTGCTACTCCCATAGCCAAGATGATGATGGTGCGCCAATGCCATTTCTTCATGGCGTCATTTTATCTGAACTCTGCTCATGAATCAAGCTTGTATTAGTGCTGTACCGCACAAAAACGCATACTCTCACACTGCGTTTGCGGTTGACATGTCGCTTTGTCTGTGTATAATACCTGCGTTTCACAGACCGTACATCATATTATGCCAGACGCAAGATTTCAACCATTGCCGGGATTCCGTGACTTTGCTCCGCAGGAATACGCTTTCAGAGCCTACTTGTTCAATACTTGGCGAAAAGTTGCACATCGGTACGGTTTTGTAGAATGGGAGGCTCCCACGATTGAATCCACCGAGTTATATCTGAAAAAATCCGGTGGCGAACTTCCTACGCAACTTTTCCGCTTTACGGACCAAGGTGAGCGTGATATTACCGTACGCCCGGAGCTTACCGCCTCCTTGGGGCGCATTGCTGCTGCTTACCAGCGTGAGTACACCAAGCCTCTCAAATGGTTCGAAATCGGCTCCTGCTTCCGATACGAGAAACCGCAAAAGGGCAGATTGAGAGAGTTTGTGCAGTTTAATGCCGATATTTTGGGTGAAGCGGGTGAGGGGTCAGACTCTGAGCTGATAGCTCTGGCCATTGATTGCATGCGCGAGTTCGGTTTTACGGCGAATGATTTTGAGGTACGCATCAGTGACCGCGAGGTGTGGATTCGCTATGCTGCTGAACACGGTGTGCCGGAGGAGCAGGTGGGCGATTTTTTGGCTATTATTGATAAGTTTGAGCGTGATCGCCCCGAGGATAGCCAAAAGAAACTGGATGCTTTCGGTATGTTGCGCGCGGATATCGAGGCGTTTATTCAGAATCCCCCTGCCGGGTGCTCTCCACGCTATGATGCCGTTTTGGCTGAGCTGGACGCCCGTGGCCTGGCTGAGTATGTGAAGCTGGACCTCTACGTTGTGCGTGGTTTGGCGTATTACACCGGCTTGGTGTTCGAAATCTTTGACAAAGGCCACAGCCTGCGCGCCGTTGCAGGTGGTGGCCGCTATAATGGTTTGGTGTCCACCTTGTCCAACGGTGCGGTGGATATGCCCGCTACGGGCTTTGCCATGGGTGATGCCGTGATTGCTCACCTCATCGAGGCTTGCCCGGCAGCCCGCGCCCTGCGAGATGCCGCCTTGCGCCCGAATGCCTGTGATGTTTGCTTGGTGCTGGCTGCCCCGGAGATGCGCATGCAAATGCTTACCCTGGCTTCCACGCTCCGTGATGCCGGCTTGCGGGTGGACCTGCCTTTGGCTCCGGCCAAGATGGGTAACCAGCTCAAACGCGCAGAGAAAATCGGTGCTCGCTACGCCGTTGTCGTCGGCGCCGAATACCCGCGAGTGGAGCTTAAAACACTTGCCACGCGTGAGTCCGTTCAAACGGACTTGGAGTCCTTACTCTGCGAGCTCCTCCCGTCCGAGGACTGATAAAATCCCTCATTTTTACCAAAAGGCGCCGGTAGGATTCCCTCCCGGTGCCTTTTAGCTGAATAAGATAGGGAAAAATCCTTCTTTTTCGTAAAAAAAGCTCGCAATCACGTGGCTGATGGCGTATACTAGCAAGCAGCAAACAGGATTGACAACATATGATTACTAAGAAACTCACTGTCCTCAATAAACTCGGCATTCACGCGCGCCCCGCTGCTCAGTTTGTACGTGTTGCAAGTCGCTTTCAGTCTGACGTTACGGTTGAAAAAGATGATGAGTCTGTGGATGGCAAAAGCATCATGGGCTTAATGATGCTTGCTGTCGGTTGTGGAGCCATTATCAACGTTACAACAGAAGGCGCTGATGAGGCTGACGCCATGGCTGCTCTGGAAGAGCTCGTCAAGAATAAGTTCGGTGAGGAATAAGCTCTCTGCCTTATTTTCTTGACTCCCGCAACACTCAGAAATCTCATCCGCCATCTTTTTCATGTCAGAGTCCTTTGAACGCAGAATGAAAGGCATGCCGGTATCTCCCGGCATCGCGGTGGGGTGTCTGCGTGTGGAGGCTCGCGGGTGTTCTGCTCCTGTTACCCGTAACATTCTTCCCACGGAAATGGAGCGGGAATGGGCGCGCTTTGAGAGTGCCTTGGCCAAAACCGAGGAGGAGCTGCATTCCCTCAAGGAGAGGGTTGCTCACTTATCCGGTGCCACGGAAGCTGCTATTTTTGATGCCCATCTGTTGTTTTTGCGTGACCGCACCATCCTGAGCCGTTTGCGCAAGGAGTTCCCGGCTCGTATGCAGAATATTGACGCTGTGTACTATGCCGTTGTCCAAAACTTCATGGAAATCATGCGCCACGTGGATGATGCATATTTGCGCTCCCGCGTGACGGACATCGGTGATGTGTTGCAGCGTGTCCTCAAAAACATGGCTCCACCGGTTGCCGGAGTAGGGACTACCTCCTCTCCCTGTGGTTGTGATCCGTACGTGCTTGCCGCTTATGATTTGACACCGAGTGATACAGCGGATTTGGATCCTCGCACGGTACTGGGCTTTGTGACGGAGGTCGGCTCCGCGGTATCGCACACGGCAATTCTTGCTCGCTCCTTAGGCATCCCGGCCGTTGTCGGCGTGCCTCATTTGGTGATTGATTCCCGCGTTGGTTGCCAAGCCGTGCTGGATGGCTACAACGGATTGCTGATTCTGAACCCAACGGCTGAAACTCTGGCTCACTACCGGGAGTTGCAGGCTGAAAAGGAAAAGGCTTACGCTGCACTGGAGCAATTAAAGAACTTACCGGCGGAAACGCTGGACGGTCACCGCATCCGCTTGGCCGCCAATGTAGAGTTTGCACATGAGTACGGTGCCATTCGCCGCAGTGGTGCTGAGGGCGTGGGGTTGTACCGTACAGAGTTTTTCCTGTTGGGCGGCGGTAGCTTGCCGGATGAGGATGCCCAGTATGAGCATTACCGTAATTTGGTGGAGAGTTGTGCTCCGCATGAGGTCATTTTCCGTACGCTCGACTCCGGGGGTGATAAGCTCCCCTTTGAGGTATTGGAGGAAAAAGAGGATAATCCCTTCCTCGGGTGGCGCGGTATCCGCGTTTCTCTGAGTCGCCCGGAGGTGTTCAAGGAACAACTGCGCGCCATATTGCGCGCCTCTGCCCATGGCAAAGTGGGCGTCATGTTTCCGATGGTCTCCGGCATAACTGAGGTGAAAGAGGTGCACGCCTTGTTGGATGAATGCCGTGCTGAGCTGCGCGAGCGCTCTCTCCCGTATGATGAGCATATGCGCGTCGGGGTTATGATTGAGGTGCCCAGCGCAGCCATGATGTCGGATGTTCTGGCTCGTCATGTGGATTTCTTCTCTATCGGCACCAACGATTTGACCCAATACACCATAGCGGTGGACCGCGTGAACTTCCGCGTATCCGGCATGTTCCGTCCCACCCATCCGGGCGTCATCCGCATGATTCGCCAAACCATTTCTGCCGGTATACCTACTGCTATTTGTGGTGAGATGGGCAGTGATATCAACCTCCTTCCATTGCTGGTAGGTTTGGGGGCTACGGAGCTTTCCGTCGGCACTCACCTGCTGCCGCTGATTCGTTTTGCCATCCGCAATCTGCGCTATGACGAATGCAAGGCTATGGCAGAGCAGTCTCTTCTTGCCGAGGACAGCTACACCATCCGCAACCTTTCTCAAGAGCTTGCCCGCAAGTCCTATCCCTCTCTCTTCTCATAATTTTGCAGTGTAGTTTCATTACCCGTTGTCTCCTGTTTCCCTTGGTATGACAAAAATTCCGCGGGGTGTATGTTTGTTGGGACTTTTTATCCCATCTTGATTATGTTACGATATGGCGCATGAGCATAGATGAACTTAAATATCCGGGGTCTCATAGAATTTATGTACAGGGTAAGCTGTTCCCATCTGTTCAGGTAGCCATGCGAGAGGTTATGCTGGATGACTCTTTGTTCCCGGACGGTAGTACGGAACATAATGAGCCTGTGCGTATTTACGATTGTTCCGGCCCTTGGGGTGATGCTCATTTCCATGGCAATGAAGAGCAGGGACTTCCTCCCCTGCGCGAGGATTGGATTAAGCAACGCTGCGATGTGTTGGTCGGGCCCAAGGGCGTGCTGAAAGCCGCTTCGCTTGCTGCGCCTCCTACCCAGCGCGCTTATGCTCGTAGGGGAATTATTACCCCGGAAATGGAGTATGTTGCCATACGCGAAAACCTTGGGCGTGAGGCTGTTTACAAAGCTGTTTATGATGAGTTCCCTAATGCCAAAACTCGTCCGGAGTCCGCTCAAATGCTTTTGGATGAGTTGGGTAGCGGCATGCCTCGCCCCTCGGAATTGGAGGCGCAGCCCGGTTTTTCCTACAAAAATATGCGCAAACGCGCTGATTTGAACTTCTGCCACCCGGCGGAATCTTTTCGCGGGGGGCATATGCCGGCCTTTTTTACGCCGGAGTTTGTGCGCGATGAAATTGCTGCCGGCCGTGCCTTAATTCCCCTCAATATCAACCACCCTGAGGCGGAACCCATGATAATCGGCCGCAATTTCCTTTGCAAAATCAACGCCAACATCGGTAACTCGGCTGTCACCTCCGGTATCAAAGAGGAGGTGGAAAAGCTGCGTTGGGCCATTCATTGGGGGGCTGACACCGTCATGGACCTCTCCACCGGTAAAGACATCCACAAAACTCGAGAGTGGATTCTGCGCAACAGTCCCGTGCCCATCGGTACCGTTCCTATCTACCAAAGCTTGGAGAAATGCAGTGGAAAGGTGGAATTCCTCAGCTGGCCCATCTTCCGTGACACTTTGATTGAACAGGCGGAGCAGGGCGTCGACTACGTGACGGTGCATGCTGCCTTGCTCAGTAGGTTTGTGCCACATACCGCGCGCAGAGCTACCGGTATCGTCTCACGTGGCGGTTCCATTATGGCTAAATGGATGCTTATCCATCAACAGGAAAACTTCCTCTACGAACACTGGGATGAAATTTGTGACATCTTAGCTACATATGACGTCTCCATCTCCATTGGTGACGGCTTGCGCCCCGGTTCCGTTGCTGATGCTAATGATTTTGCCCAACTCGCTGAGCTTGAAATACAGGGCGAATTGACGAAAGCCGCTTGGGCTAAAGGCGTACAAGTCATGAATGAAGGCCCGGGCCATGTGCCGTTGCACTTAATCCCGGAAAACATGCGTAAACAGCTAGAATGGTGTCATGAAGCCCCGTTTTACACGCTGGGACCGCTGGTGTCCGACATTGCTCCCGGTTATGACCACATCACCGGTGCTATCGGTGGAGCTTTGATTGCTCAGCGGGGGTGCGCCATGTTGTGTTATGTTACCCGAAAGGAACATTTGGGCCTCCCTGATAGGGATGATGTGCGTGAAGGTGTCGTAACTTATAAACTCGCTGCTCATGCTGCTGATTTGGCAAAGGGGCATCCCGCTGCGCAGCTACGCGATAACGCTCTTGCCAAAGCTCGTTTTGAGTTCCGCTGGAATGACCAGTTCAATCTTTCCTTGGATCCCTACCGCGCCCGCGAGTACCATGACCTCACTCTCCCTCACTCCGCTGCCGGGAAGGCTCATTTCTGCTCTATGTGCGGCCCGGACTTCTGCGCCATGCGCCTATCAGAACACGTGCGTAACGCTTTCCCCAACAGTTGATACTGCGCCCTCCCTCGTCCTGATGCGGTATGTTACTCTTGTAGCCCACCTCCGATTCACCGACGCTCCGCGCTGAATTATTCTCGCTGAAAATCAGGGGAATAAAAATCCCGTAAGTCGTTTAACTTACGGGATTTTCAGCGGACAGGGAGGGATTCGAACCCTCGGTACGCTTTTGACGTACACACGATTTCCAATCGTTGCGGTGAAGTTTGTTGTGTGTTGATTGTTAAGAGATGAATTTTTTAGTGACTATTTAGTGACTAAATAAACTTTTTGATTTTTTCGGTTACAGCTTTGAAAGCTTTTCTTTTGCGCTGGTGTGTACCAGGGCAAGGAGGATGAGGATGCGGGCGATGGTGCGTAGCGCCGGCATGGGGGGGAACGTTATGCCGACTTGTGCTGACTTGTGCTGACTTGTGCCGGTGTTGTCGGCTAGCCGTGGTTAGCTGTTGGGGGTGTCGCGCTTGGCGATTTGGGCGCGGATGGCTTCTTCGGCTGCTATGTCATCGAAGTGTTGTAGGAGGCTTTTGGTGGGGTCTTGGGCTGCACGTTCCATGGCAAGTTTGTTTATGCGTTGAAAGGTGGGGTTTTGCACGAGTGCCATGATTTGGAGTTTGCCGTGGTCTGTGTATTTGTCTTTGAGTTCCGGGTGAAGGCGGTCAAATTCTGCTATGATGCGGCGCTCTTTCCGCTGTTCTTTCCATGCTTTCCAGCGCGTATGCGCTTTCCGGTTGAGGTAGATCACCGGCCAGAGTGTCCACCTGACGATTGCGCTGATGCCGTGCCATACGTCGCGCCAGAATACGCGACACCGCTCCCACCAAAGGAGGTGTAGTGCAAAGAATATACAGACTATCCCGCATGCCATGCCATAATTCTGCACGATAAACTCCCAAATATCAAGGATGATTTTCTCGGGTATTGTCATGGGTTATTTTACTGCTTTTTCAGTTGAGCGAGGATGGCGCTGAGGTGCAGTGCCAGGATGAATGCGGGGCTTTTTGCTATGTGCCGTGCTACATGGCTCCGCCACAGATGAGGCAGTCGTTTCCGCTGCCGGTGGAGCTGTAGTGTCCATCGCAGTTGAGGTAGTATTGGCAGGTGTAGTTGTGGGTCTTTCGGGTTTTGTTGTTGATCCAGTAGCGTTTGCTCGGATCTGTTGGTTTTGCTGCGTACGTTTTTTCAATGGTTGATGTGCTGTAGGTATGTTTGGGACGGTGTAGTTTAATGTAGAAAGTAACAGCTAAACCGATTCCGGTTATGACGAGCAGGATTGCGAGAGGTTTTGCAATGTAGTAGTCAAATCTGAGCTTTCCGTTTTTTTTGGTTTCCTCTATCCATGCATACATGAATGATAGCAGCATGGGCATAAACATGAGGCATACTGCTATGATTGTGGTTGTGCTCATAATTCCGCGACATTTTAGCATAGGAGTAGAGTGAAGCAAGGAAAAATTGCGGAGAAAAAGTAAAAAAAATGCAAAATAATGCATTTTTAGGTTTGACAAACCTGCTAAAAGTTGATAGATTGAAGTCGTACTCGATATGGCGAACCAACCTGCAAAAGACAAGAAATTCGTTTCCCTGCTGTTAAAGCGTGAGCTGGTGAAAAAGCTGGAGAAGCTGGCAGCTCATCGCGGGCAGACACGGACTAAGGTCATTTGCACGCTGTTGGAAGAGGGTACTCGGCACGTAGAGTTAACTGTTGAAGACTATGAAGACATTATCAAAGAAATCAAAAAAGCAGGTCTCCGTTAACATGGACTTAGGGACTGTTAAGCGTTTGGAGAAGCTGGCAGCGGAGGAAAAACGTTCGCTGAGTGCGCAGGTAGTTTTTATTTTGGAACGAGGTTTGACAAACCTTTCCGAAGAAGAGAAGTCTGCGATAGGTGAGGAGTTTTTTATTTCGGAAGAGGTTTGACAAACCTATTGGAAAGGAGAATAGGATGAGTAAGCTTTGGACGATAGGGTATGCGCTGTTTGTGGGGGGCGGGTGTTTTCTGCTCGCTGCGTTTGTGGGGTGGCTTATTGTGCTGCCGGGGTGTTTGTTGTGGTGGCCGGGTGAGGTGCCGGGGCTGCAGAGGCATGTACTCGGTTCGATGGCATTTGCTATGGTGCTGAGTGTAGCCGGATATGTGTTGGCTAAAGTTTCTGAGAAGAAAGGAGAATAAGTTATGGATGAATCTTATATCGAAAAGATAAAGGACATGCAGCAAAGATTTAAGCATCCTGTAATTGTGAAGCTTCACCGTTTGACGGCATTAGTTTTATTGAACATAGTGAGGAGTGCTAAGATAGGGGAATTACCCGACCCTCGCAAGATTGATTTAAACGCTCTCGAAATAGAGCTGATGACGGTTATTGATTTTGCTGAGGATGACGATTATTCCAAGAAAATGGAGGCAAGATTGGACGATTTGGCTCATGTTCTTAATTGTGCTCTAGTTATTGTAAATAAGGCGAAAGGCGAGCCCTGCGTTGAGGCGGATAGTTAAGGAGAATAGCAAAAATGAATCGGAAAAGCAATAAAAATGTGACGGTTACGGCGCGGTATCTGGCCGATAAGGGTTACTCGATAACTCGCGCTGCGCAGAATGTAGGGTGTAGCCCTGCGCACTTGGCGCGGGTGTTGCAGGGTGATAGGGTGCCAAGTGCGCTGTTGCTGGAGCGGCTGCGCGCGCTGCCGGAGCTGCGCCCGGTGATGTGCCGGGTGGAGTATTGAGAGTTACGAAGTTATTATGGATACTATTGGTATAGTGGTTGCATGCGCTGAGCATGAAGCGGAGAAAAAGCGGAAGGAGTGCGAGATGAAGGAGAGAGAGGTACATGCTTTGGAGCGGATTGCTACCGCGTTAGGGGAGCTGTTGAGTCGATTTTCTGAGAAGAAAGGAGAGCAGAAGTGATGGACGAGCTGGATTTTGCGCTGGAGCTGTTGAGGGATAGGGCGCAGCTGGTGCGTTCTTTGCGCAAGCTTGGCTATGCGCAGGATGAGGTGGGAGTGAATGCTGTGCGTTCTTTGTGCGCTGAGATGGAGAAATTGCTGATCATGCTGAGAAATTACGATAAATAAGAAAGGAGATAAGTTTATGGAGAAGGGTAGTAGGATAACGGCGCCTTTAGTGAGCGCGGCTGTGTTGGCGGAGCGGTTGCCGGAGTTTTTTGCGGACCGTTTTCAGGTGTTGCGGTTGGCGAAGAGGCGGGTGATTCCGTGTTATGTGTTGCCGGGTACGGGGCGGAGCCGTAGCGGGGTGTTTATGTTTTGTGTGAAGGATGTGAAGAAGGCGATGCAGGGGTATTATCAGCCTGCACTTTAATGAATAGAAAGGTGATGTTTATGTTGCGTTTTGTTTGTGATGAGTTGTTGGGGCTGCTGGCTGTGTTGGGTTGGTTGCTGTTGGGTGTGTTGTTTTTGTGTGCGTTGCCGTATGTTGTGCGGCAGGCGGAGGGTGATGGGGGGGCTCCGGTTTCAGGGGTGAGGGCTGATTGCCGTGGTTATGTGGCGGTGGACCCGTCTTCGCCCGAAGCCGTTACGTCTTCGGGCTACGCCGAGGCGAATGCCCTTTGAAGCTTCGGGCATTCGGAGTAAGTTTTAGGAAGTTTTAGAAAAGTTTTAGGATATGAGTAGGAAGGTTTATAAGCGGGTGCAGGTGGATGGTAGTACGCCGTTGGTGTTTGAGGAGAAGGCGCCGGCGGTGGGTGATGGTAAGCGGGCGTTTAAGACGTTGACGGCGGCGGTGAGGGCAGCTGAGGCGGCGAGGGATGAGGTAAAAGCGGAGCTGGCGGAGGCGCGGGAGCTGGCGGCGGCGTATCGCGCAGCTGCGGAGGAGTTGGTGGAGGCGGCGATGGGGAGGTTGCGTATGGCTGAGCGTGGTTGCTGTGAGCGGGCGGCGATGGCGAGGCGCTGGGTGTGGGTGGATTTGGTGATTTTTGGTGTGGGGTCGGGTGTGTTGGCTACGGGGTGTGCGCTCGGGTGGTGGTGAGGCTTAGAAAATTCTCTACGGGCATGTGCTCGTGGTTCGTTTCCATACGTGATATTACCGCTTGGCTGTCGGGCGTTTGAAATAATAGGCAGGGTGCTGTGGGGGAGGTGGTCCTCGCGCCGGGTTCGATTCCCGGTCACGGCTTCGTCATGCGGGTGCGTGGCGAGTACAAAAGTACTGTTCATTAGGTTGCCTCTGTGGCTCCGTGGAGGTTAAATTACGGAGCAAGTAACCAAAAAAAATACAATACTATGTCAAACGAGATGACTACAGAGACGGTGCAGGCTGAGGCTCAGGCAGATGCTTGCGTGAAGGAGGTTAAGTTGAGTGAGGTGGTGGCGGCTTTGCGCGCCGGGCGTTTTGTGTGTGATGTGCCGGGGCTGTTGGTGGCTTCGGATGAGGTGGGTGTTAGCTGTAGGGCGAATCCGAATACTACGGAGCGGGGGCATAATACGTTGCAGTTGAGCTGGGAGCTTGGTTCGCAGGCGTTTCCTGCTATTTTGTATGAGACTCAGGCGGGTAAGGCCCGTGCGTTGCGGGATTTGGCTTTTTGGGCGGGTGTTGCTTTTGAGCGTGAGGAGGGGAGGGGTGATGTTGCTGCTGTGTTGGCTGGTTTGGCGGGCGCTGCTGATGCTAAGGGGGAAGGAGATGAGGCATGAGTGGGAGGAAGGTTGTGCCGTTGGATGCGCCGTATGGGGAGCGTTTTTTCCAAGCGTTGCGGGATTTGCATGATGGTGAGTTGCTGCGGCAGTTGGATGAGGGGATTACGGCGTTGACGTCTGCTGTGTTGGAGACGGGCGGTAAGGGGCATTTGACGTTGAAGGTGGCAGTGGCTAAGTTGGGTAAGGATAGGCAGGTGGCGGTGAAGCCGAGCGTGTCGCGCAGTATTCCGCAGGAGGAGGTGCGGCAGCGTTTGGTGTGGGCTGATGAGCATGGGCGTTTTTGTGAGAATGATCCTGCGCAGGGGGAGTTTGAGTTTGATGCTCCGAAGCGTGTGGAGGTGGAGGCTTAATTATTAACTGATAGGATTAAACATGAATAAGATTACTGATAAGTTGGTGCAGGCTGAGGCTTGCGTGGAAATGCAGGGTGGTATGACGAGTAATTTGCTGACGCCGGGGATGACGGCGGAGGTGGTGAAGGGGCGAGCTGCGGTGACGCATGAGGTTTGCAAGGTGGTGGATATATCGCGTTATGCGGATAGGCCGTACCGCCATGCAGGGCAGGTGTTGCTGCTGTGTTTGGACACGTTTGTGAAGTATGTGCAGGACAAGAAGCCTGCCGATGGCTGCATGGATGTGTTTGTGGGTAGGAATTTTGCCAGAGCGGTGTTTAATGCTGATGGTTGGGGCGATAACTGCGCGGATTTTGATTTTGAGTACACGCCTGAGATGGTGGCGTGGGATGATAAGAATGCGTGCTGGCTGAGTCAGGAGGATTTCTGCGATTTTTTGGAGGACCAGCAGGGGGTGATTAAGGAGCCGTGTGGGGTGGAGCTTCTGGACCTTGTTGCGAATTTCCGCCAGAAGCAGCAGGTGGAGTTCGGGCGTAGTTACCGCGGCTCTGATGGGCAGGTGTGTGTGAGTTATCAGGAGAAGAACACGGGAGCGACCCGCGATTTGAGCTTGCCGAGTGAGTTTACGTTGCATTTGCCTGTGCTGAAGGGTGCGGAGAAGATGACCACCTACGAGGTAAAGGCGCGATTGAAGGTGCGCGTGGATAAGGAGAGCCACAATTTGAAGTTGCGCTATGAGTTGGTGCGCTTGGATGTGGCTAAGGATAATGCGCTGCGTGATGTGGCGGGGTATCTGCGCGAGAAGTTGTCGGGCGTGCCTGTGTATGAGGGGCGCGTGTGTAAGACGGTGCGTGATGCCATTTGTGGTGGGTGCTAAGTTAAGAAAGGGGATGCCCATGAGTGAGAAACTTTTGTCCCAGTAGTTGACATAGTATGCCGAGGTGTGCAGCTCGGTTGGGGTTGTTTCTGCATGGCTGAGGAGGGGCGCTCAGGTTAATTAAGTGCTCCGAAAAAAAAGGCTCACGTCAGGTGACGCTCGGCAAAAAAAATAGTTGGGAAGAAGCTTGCCGAGTCGATGGCTCAGTACCATCGGTGGGCAGTGGCTTTGCGGTGCGTGGATTGCGGTGCGTGCTGTGGGGCTTTAGTAGGGCGCATTTGTGTGCGTGTAGTATACTGGAAAATAACGCCTTTGGCTTGCGGGTGTCCGCAGTAGCAAGCCGCCTAACAATAGAAAGATTAGATACTATGTCAACAACGACTAACATACAGAAGGTGGAGGCTGCTCGCCAGCCTATTAACGCGCTTACGGCTTTGACACGCCAGCTGGGTCTGGTGGATCAGGAGGAGGTGTATGGGATTTTGATGAAGACGGTGATGCCGAGCGGGTCCAGCAATGAAGAGGTGGCTGCATTTTGCATGACGGCAGCAGCGTATGGGTTGAATCCGTTTATTAAGGAGATTCACGCGTTCCGTGGGAAAAACGGCGGGATTCAGCCGATGGTGGGTATTGACGGCTGGCTGAAGCTGGTGCATGCGAATGCGGATTTTGACGGCATGGAGCATGAATACGCGGAGGACGGCAGCTGGGTGGAGTGCCGAATTTACAGCAAGACCAAGAGCCGACCGACCATCGTGCGTGAGTACATGGCGGAGAACAAGGTGGAGACTTCTCCCGTATGGAAGCAGCGACCGCTGCGTATGTTGCGTCACCGAGCAACGATTCAGGCGATCCGCTACTTCATGGGTGTGGGTGGTTTGGCTGATAGGGAGGAGTTTATTGAGTACGAGATGCAGCAGATGCCGATGCGCGATGCGAAGCCGAGCGTGAAGAAGGCGGAGGCTGCTGCGTTTTTGGAGAAGGCGAAGAAGCCTGCACCGGGAGCTGCGACCGAACAGGTAGCAACGGAGGGTGTGTTGGAGTTCGGGGACCTTGTGTAATAGAGAGGAGGACAGGACAATGAGTGAGAAATCTTTTGAGAATGGTGGTTGCCCGGCTTCGTCCGAAGCCGTTACGTCTTCGGTCTACGCCGAGGCTCGCGCCTCCGAAACTCCGGCGCTCGAAGACATCCGCAAGGGCTTGCCGAGTGCGAGTGGTTTGCAGAGGCTGGTGCTTTGCCCGGGCAGTTGGAGGGCTGAGGCGCTGTACCCCGAGAAGGAGGAGAGCGCAGCGGCAGCAGCGGGGACGAGGCTTCACAAACATATGGAGCTTGGTACGCTGCCCGAGGATGCCGAGGAGGCTGAGGCTTGCATGTGGTGCTGCAAGTCGGAGCGTGCGCTGGTGGAGGAGTACATCGGCGAAGTTGAGCTGGTATACCGTGAGCAGCGTTTGTGGGACAACTGCCAGCGCTTCAGCGGGCAGGAGGATGTGGTGTACATCGGCGGAGGGAAGGCGTTGGTGATTGACTACAAATTCGGGAGAGGATCGGTGGTAGAGGCACGGCAGAATTGTCAGCTTTATGGGTTGAGTTTGCTGGTGTTTGATAACTACCCCGAGGTGGAGGAGGTGTATGCGGGGATTTTGCAGCCGTTTGTGAGCCGTGAGAGGCCGCGTTTGATGAGGTTGGAGCGGGCAGATGAGAAGGGGCTGCGCAGCTACATTTACGGGGCGCTGGATGCAGCGCAGAGTGAGGGAGCGGCGCTGAAGCCGGGTGAGACTCAATGCAAATACTGCCGAGCGGCAGGGAGTTGTCCGGCGCTGGGGTTGACGGTGGCAAGGGCGAGTGCTATGGAGCTGACGCGCTGGGAGCAATGGAGCCCGGAGGAGCGCCGTAAGGCGTGGGACGCGAGCCGACTGGCGAAGAAGTATGTGGAGGCTATTGAGCGGAAGATTCGCGCGGATTTGGAGGCCGGTGTGGAGTTGCCGGGGCTGGAGCTCGGGGAGGGAAAGGTGAGCTTTGTGGTGGACGATGCAGCGGGTGCGTTCGGCGTGCTGAATGCGATGCTGGATGTGACGGGCGAGGAGTTTACGGCTTACTGCAAGGTGGGCATGACGGGGCTTGACAAGCTGGTGCATGCGAAGTTGGTAGCGCAGGCTCCCGAGGGCGTGAAGCAGACTACGAAGGCGAGCAGAGAGTGGCTGCGCAACACGCTGGCGAGCTATGGCTCTGTGAAGACTACGGCGGGTACCATTAAGGAGAGATAAGCCATGGATGCGAAAATTTTGAAGAGCTCGTTTTCGTTCCGCGAGGCTAGGGTGGCGGTTTTACCGCCACTCGGCTGGAAAATAATGGACGGAAAGGACGTGGCGTTTAATACGGCGGTGTTGGAGGTGCTTGTGCCGCAATGGCATGGTGAGCCGAAGCCGAATCTGGTTGAGGTGGAGGCGTGGGGGAAGGCTGCGAAGGTGTTGTCTTGCATTTGCGTGGGGGATGTGGTGAACGCGAGCGGGCTGGTGCTTGGGCGTGCGTGGCGGTCTCCCGAGGGGAGGCAGCGGTACATCACCACGCTGCGACTCGTGGAGCTGGAGGTGGTGCGTAAGGCGAAGGTGAAGCCTGTGGAGAAGAGCTTGGAAGAGGAGTTTGGTTTTTAAGGGAGGGGGAGCAGGTATGAAGATGGTTAAGTTTGAAGGGAAGTCTGTGGCGGTGTTGCATGCAGATATGGTGAGGGGAGTGCGTGAGGGGTGTACGCGTTTGCAGGCGGCGTTGGCGATGGGTAATGTGGTGGCTCTGTTTGCAGAGGCGCGTGCGCTGGCTGCAAGGGCCTGTGCGCTGGTGGAGTTGTTGGAGGGGGATTTGTCAGCAACGGGACGGTATGCGGGTAGAAAGGAGCAGGTATGAGCGTGCAAATGAGCGACACAATAGAGCTGACTGCTCTGCAGTTGGTGTACTTGCTTGAGGAAGCGCTGGAGACGCTTTGCCAGCGCGCCGAAGATGGGCAAGAGATAGACACAATGGTGATAGCAACCGAGAAAGTAAAGGAGCTTTTTAGAAAGAGGAAGGAGCAGGGATGAGAGAGAATACGCAGTTATACATCAATCCAATTTACGATTGTGATTATGGCAACCTCATCGGGTATGAAATAGCTCATGCTGATGGTTTGACGGAAGCCATCATTTACGGTGGTGAAAAGAATATGCGTACGCTTAAAGAAGCCAAAGCCGCAGCAGAAGCCGAGTGCGCAAGGCTGAATGCCGAGTATAGAAAGGAGCAGAGTAATGATAAAGGACTGTGCAACATGTCGACAGTATCAGAGTAAAAATGGTGTATACCGCTGTGCATGTATTTTTAATGAAAAAGGTACGCCAGAACCGCCAGACTTCTGTGCATACTATGAAATCGTTGCCGAAGCGGAGCGCGACCGACTGAACGCCGAGCATAGAAAGGAGAGGGATGAGAGAGATAAGGTTGTTGTTTGAGCAGCCACCGTATGCCATGGGGGCTAACGGGCGGTTGCATTGGGGGCGCAAGGCAAGGTTGGTTAAAGCCAAGCGGGCGGAGGCTCGGTTGGTGGCGTTGGCGGCTTTGCGTCAGTATGGTTGTTTTGATGGGGTTACACCCCGCGTGTATGATGTGTATTGGTATTATGCGCGTGGGGCGGAGCCGGATGAGGATAATGTGCTGAGCCGGTGCAAGGCGTTGCTGGATGGCTGCGCGGATGCGCTGGGGGTGAATGATCGGTTTTGGCACCTCGGGCAGATACACCGGGTTAAGGTGGGTACTAGGGATGCGCTAGCCGGGCGTGTGGAGCTCGTCTTCGTAAATCGTAACTCGTAAATCGTACTTCAACATGTCGTGGATTAAGGTGCAGAATACGCTGCCTGAGTCGCCGAAGGTGTTTCGGTTGGCTCACATGCTCAAGGTCGGCCGGATGGAGGCTTTGGGGTATGCTGTGCGGTGGTTTTGCTGGCTGGACTGCCATTGTGCCGAGGGGTCAACGGAGTTGACTGCAAGAGACGTGGACGCGTTGCTTGGCATGAGCGGAATCACACGTGCGTTTTGTGAGCTGGGTTGGGCGTTTTTGGATGAATACGGCTATGTGTTTGTGGTGGATTTCGACAAACACAATGGAGAGAACGCGAAGAAACGCGCTGAGACTCAAAGTAGAGTGGCAGCTCACCGAGAGCGACAGAAGGAAATCGGCACGTGTAACGCAAAAAATGTTACACTTGCGTTACCAGATAAGAATATATATAGTAATAATAATGTAGTGGGTAGTTCCACCGTGGTTAGTGCGGATACGGACGAACCAGCCCCCACCCCAGGTGTGAATGATGAGGGTTTCCGAACATGGCTGAGCGCTATGTGTGCAGCGCACCCCTCCGCCAGCAAAAGCTTGTACCTGGCCCCTGACGTGCTGAAGGCGGCGAAGGAGGCCTATGCGCGGTGTCCGCAGGCTGCGGAGCATGCAGCGATGCTGCAAGCGTACTACGCGGACCCGAGGCTGGCAGCGCAGAAATACTACGCGCCGAGAGGGCAGAGACGGTTTTTCGAGGACTTGGAGGACGTGCTGAGCCATGCCGAGCGGTGGAGACGCTGGGCAGGCTGGAAGAAGGTTAAGAAGAAGTGCCCGACTTCGGACGAAGCCGGCTCGCCTCCGGCGCTCGATGATGGGTTGACGATGGAGGAGAGGATAGCGATTTTGCGTGGGGAAGATTAGGGTTGACGAGGTTATGGATAGGAGGAAGATGCTGATGGGGTTGTTGCATGCGTTGCGCAGATGCCACAGGGAGGCGTCTGTGAGGGTGTATGAGGTGCTTTTTGTGTTGGAGGGGGGTAGTAAGACGAGTCGAGCGCTGGAGCGTGTTTTAGGGCATGCGGGGACGCGCCGGGTGTTGTATGAGGCGTGGCGTGATGAGTTGGTGCAATTTGTGGGTGATGAGTGGCACGTGACCGAGAAGGGCAAAGGGGTGATAAGCAGGCTGAAAATGAGTGTGTATGGCGAGGGTGAAAAAGGGTGAGTTGACGGAGGCGCAGCGAGAGTGGTGCCGGTTGGTGGTGAGTGGTGTGTCCAAAGGGGACGCATACCGTAAGGCGTTTAATAAGAGTGGGGCAAGTGCTGCTGCGGTGAGTAAAGCTGCCAATAGGTTGTCCAATAATGCGGGTATTTTGTCCTATTTGTCCGACTTGCGAGCGCTGGCGGACAGGAAAGCGATATTGAGCCGCGAGGAGCGGATGCGGATGCTGAGTAGCTCTGCGAGCTTGTGTGCTGAGGGGGGGCAGGTGCAGGATATGGTGAGGTGTATCGCGGAGCTCAACAAAATGGACGGTGCGTATGAGCCGGAGAAGGTGGCTATGGAGGTGCAGGCGCTGAGTGTTTCTGCCGTGTTGGCGGAGGTGCTGGAGGGGTGATTTGCATTTTGTTCGGAAGCGAACATTTTTTTTTTGAAAGTTCCATGCTAAAATGGAGGGCATGGACAAAAAGGCACTAATGGATGCAGCTGCATCTCTGCTGGGTGAGGCGGAGGTGATGGGCGGTACGCCTACTCCGCTTTATGATGCGCTGGAGGACAACGTGCAGCAGGCGGTGCGTTTGGCGCTGGATTATACGCATTGGGATTTTGCGTTGACGAGAGCGGAGGTGCCGGTGGCGGATGGTTGTGCAGAGTTGCCGGAGGATTGTTTGGAGGTGCGTGAGGTGGAGGGCGTGAGCAACTGGAGGCGTGCGGGGAATCGTATTTACGCTGAGGGTGTGCAGGCGCTGGTGGTGTGGTACAAGAGCGGGAAACTAGCCAAGACTCTGGACCTGCCTGACAATGAGCCGTTTTTCTGCGAGGGGTGTACGTTGCTGCTGGCAGCTAAGGCGGCACCGCGTGTGACGGGCAATTTTAATTTGGGCGTGCAGCTGGAGAAGAAGGCGTATGCTGCGCTGTATAAGGCGAAGCTGAAGGAGGCGCGAAGTGCGGATAGTAATGACCAGAAACCTAACACGGAGAGTATATGGGGGCGTATTTGAATGCACAGTCTAATGCTGCGAATTTGAGCATGCAGGGTGCGACCGCGAAGGCTAACGCGAAGGTCGCGCGGAGGCAGGCGTATGCGGATGCCTACAAGCTGGAGGCGGACGCTGCGAGTGCAGCTCGAATTGCTGGCGACAACATGATGACGCTGCGTCAGAACGAGACGGCTCAGCGTGCGAGCGCGAGGCTGGCGGGGGCAATGTCCGGGTTTTCCGGGAATAACACGCGCGAGTTGAGTGTGGCGGAGTATTTCGAGAAGGTGCTGGGGGATGCGGCGCGAAGTAATGCAATCCAGTCTGCCAATGCGCAGGCGCAGGCGGTGCAGCTGAGGCATCAGGGCGACAGCCAGTACCAAATGGGCATCGTTCAGGGTAATGCTTACCAGAGCATGGCCAGTGTGCAGAGCAGCTATGCTCCGTGGGTGGGTGTAGGTGGTGCGCTGAGCACGCTGGGGCAAATCGGTTTAACATATAACATTTTTGGTAATTAGATATGGGAATGGGAGTTTTGACGGCCATCGGCTTGGCAGGTGCAGCGATAGGCGGGTATGGTAGCTATAGGGCTGCAAAGGAGCAGAAGAAGGCGAGCCGTGAGGCAGCAGCAGCGGCGAAGAAGGCTGCAAATAAGGCAGCGGTGGTGACGCAGAGCGGCGCGGACACGCAGACGGTGGATGTGCAGCAGAGTGGTGAGCAGGCTGTGCAGCGTGCGGAGCGCAGGAGATTCAGTATTGACGACACGGTGAATCAGTACACCCAGAGCGGGTTGAGAAGGACTTTGAATTAAACAACGGAGATAAGACTATGGCAAATGCAAATGAGATAGCGGTGGCATACCACAAATGGCACGTGGTGAGCGGTCCGGTCGGTGGTAAGGTGACTAACGCTGACGGTACGGTGACGTATTGCACCATTCCCGAAGGTGGGCAGGGGTGTTTTTATGCCGTGAGTATGAAGGTGTACACGGATAATGCAGCGGTGCAAGTCGATGAGATTGTAAATTTTAAGGGGGCTCTCGTTGCATCCGCAGGCAGCGGGAGCGGTGGCGCTTTGCTGAGCGGGGCGAATACGTTTACGGGCTCGAATGTGTTTGCGAATGATTTTTCCGTGCTGCCGCTGGGGCAGACGACGGTGCTGGGGGCACCGGCCTACGGCTTGCATGTGAGTGCGAGCGGGGGATTGCAGTTGTTTGGTGTGCATTTTATGCTGAGCGACATGTGGAGTGACCACGCGCTGAAGGTGGTGAATGATGCGGTGTGCCTGACGAGTACGGGGGAGGCGGCGCTGGGGTTTGATTATGCGAACAAGGTGGTGTTCCGCACGATGCCGAATGACGGTGGCACGGCGAACGATACCGCCGGGGCTGTGTATGAGTTCCAAGGCTGGCAGTGGGCGGATGAAACGCATACGGAGCGGGTGGCGAGCGCGGTGGATGTGCGGAAGGCTGCGGCGGGTATGCTAAGTGATGATAGTTTGCTGAACCGGGCAGAGGGGGATGCGCGGTGGGTAGAGCGTTATCTTTTTGCATTTTCGGACAGTCATTTAGATTACCCGGGGGCGGAGGTAGATGCCACATATAATGGTTCGCTGGCAGTGGGTGGTTATTCCTCCTGCCTCAAGAATGACGCCACGGCGGTGGGGTTCCACGCGCGCACGCTTAATACGGGTGGCGTGGCGCTGGGGTGTGAGGCTTATAGCGGCTCGATTGACGCGTGCGCGCTGGGGACGTATGCCACAGCGGAGGGGCAGAATGCGATTGCAATTGGGCGCGAGGCGAATACGGCAACTACGAATAATATTGCTATAGGTTACAAGGTAACGGCGAAGAAGACGGCGTCTGTGAGTATAGGCTATCTCAGCACGGCGACGGGGCTTTACAGTACGGCGGTGGGGTATAAATGCAAGTCTACAGCGACGGAGACGGGCGCAGCGTATTACGGCGGCGTGACCTTTGGGCAGAGTTGCACGGCGAGTGGGCCGGGTGGTGTGGCGATGGGGCATGGGTGTACGGCGAGTGCGCAGCATGCAACGGTGCTGGGGCAGTGGAGTGCGGCTAGGGGGGTTGATAGTTTGGTGCTTGGTACTTATAGTGAGGCCACGGGGACGGGCGGGAATGTGATAGGGTTTAAGAGCA
>JAFQDN010000037.1 GCA_017415995.1 Akkermansia sp.
ATATATAAGCATTGTATGCAATACTAATATATTATATTAAAATCACTTGTTTATATGCAGCGTTTTAAGAAATTTATAATCAACAAATAAGATACATTTAATAAATTTTGCATGACACAATCCCCAATGCGTTTGCCCTGCAAAATAATCATTGCAAAGTGAAGAGCAGGGTGTTAGAATAGGAGTAGGAGGAGAAAAATGAAAAATATGGTGATATCCCCGAAATTAGTGAGGGCGCTGCCGCCGGAAGTCGGTACTTGGTTCCGGCGCTGGGCGGAGTTTATGTATCAGCACGTGGAGTTCGGCTTGCCGGAGAGCAAAATCCATGGTATGGGGCATTGTGAGCGGGTGCTGTTATATGCGTTGATGCTTGGTGTGGAGGAGTTTGCCGGTGATGAAAAGGCGCTGGAGGTGCTGGCGCATGCAGCGGTGTTCCATGACTCACGGCGAGAGGAAGAGGGGCGTGATACCGGGCATGGCGCACGCGCTGCGGAGTATTACGAGGGGTATTGCAAGGAACATCCGGAGCTTGTGTACCGCCCCGAGGCTGCTTGTGTGATGCGCTACCATGACCGCAATGATCAATTGGGTGAAGCTGCTATTACAGAGGCTTTCGGTCATGATGCATCTCTTGTATGTGCCTTGTACAGAGTGTTTAAGGATGCGGATGCTCTGGATCGTTGGCGCCTTGGCCCACGTGCTCTCAATCTGAATTATTTGCGTACGGACAGAGCTGCTGCTTTGGCCGGTTTTTCCCGTAAAATGGTAGCTCTCACCACCGTGTAGCTATCCGTCAGAGGATTTCCTCAAAAAAACCACCGCCCAGCAGCCGCTCGCCGCGGTCGGTATCCGGCGCATAAACGGCGCATACCTGCCCCAGAGCCAGCGCGCGCACCGGGGCATCAAAATCCAACCTGTAGCGGCCCGGTGCAAGGGGGGTGCAGGTGGCATGTACGGTCGGGGCTCGGTAGCGAGGCTGCGCCATGACCCGCTCCGGCAGTGGAAGCAGGGTGTTGGTGACGGAGCCGATGATGGCGCTCTTGGCGTACAGACCGGGGGTGTCCTCCCCTTCATAACCGAGGATGAGGCGGTTGCGTTTCAAATCTTTACCCACCACAACGTAAGCCACGCCCTCCCGCGGTGAGGCAATGTGGTGGCCTTTGCGCTGCCCCATGGTAAAGAGGTGCAAACCATCGTGCCGCCCAAGCTTTTTACCTTGTAAATCCACAATGTCGCCGGGATTGTCCGGCAGGTAGTGGCGCAAAAAGTCACTCATCTTCACCTGCCCGATAAAACAGATGCCCTGCGAATCTTTTTTCTCCGCATTCGGCAGGCCGAACCTGCGGGCAATGTCGCGCACCTGCGGTTTGGTAATCTGCCCTACAGGGAACACGGCATGCGCCACTTGCTCCGGACGCATGAGTGCCAGGAAGTATGATTGGTCTTTATTGCGGTCCGCCCCGCGCAGAATGTAGCTGCCCTCGCCCGGCACATCCGTGCGGTTGGCATAATGCCCCGTGGCTACAGCGCTGAATCCTTGCTCCAGCGCATAGTCCAGCAACACGCCGAACTTCATTTCACGGTTGCAAAGTACATCCGGATTGGGGGTGGAACCATTGCGGTAGCCCTCTATCAGGTAATTGACCACGCGGTTGCGGTATTGCTCTATCAAATCAACCACGCGCAGCTCGATACCCAGCTTGCGGCACACACCCAAGGCGTCCTCAATATCCTTTTCCCACGGGCATTCACCGGGTATGTTCTCCTCATTCACCCAGTTTTTCATGTAGGCGGCCACCACCTCGTGCCCCTGTTCCGTGAGCAGGGCTGCTGCTGCTGCGCTATCTACGCCTCCGCTGAGTGCTACCAGTATTTTTGCCATGTTTTTTGCTCTCTCTGCCGCCTATACTAGCAAATTTCCTCTCTCCTGGCAATCCCCTTTGCTGTTTATTTATCAAATTGCTGTCCGATTCTCCCGGCTTATTATATCATACGTTTTATATGTAGATGTTGTTCCGCTCTGTCCCCTGTGTTAATCAGGAAAATAATCAATTTAGAATATCAGTGTTTGTGTCATAATAATTGTTTTTTTGACAGGATTGCGAAATTGTGTTACATTCCGCAGCGCTGAAATTCCGTGATGTTTAACAATTATTCCCGGATTTTTCGAAAGCGAGTGAAGATTCCCTGTAGCACTTGCTGAGCTGATTAGTAGATTGATAAAACGCCATTTTCACCTTTCTCACCCCCGACTTATCTATGAAGCCGCACCTGCCCGTAAGATTATTGAGTTTTCTTGAATCTTCCATCGGTATATCCCTGACTGTTGCTGCGCAAGATGCCACGATAGCTTATATGATGTCGGATTCCGCCGCAGTGAGTGCTGATACCGGAGCCACGGCCTCCATCCACATGCTTTATATTATGGTGCCGGAACCTGCTACTGCATCACTCGGCTTGCTTGCTCTGGCAGCGTTGGCGACGCGCCGCAAACGCCGTTCGTAAGGGGGATAAAACTGATTGTTTAAGCCCGATGTTTGGCGGTATATGCTATATTTACGCATGATATCTATAAATGCCGTTTTTTATCCGTTGTGTAGAGTATGTATTGATATAGGTAAAATTTGTAAATGCCTTAAAATGTACATATTGCCGAAATGCTTTGAAAATCTTTATGTGTCATAAAAATCGTTTTTTTTTTTTTTTTTTGACAAGTTGCGCGAAATATGATAGTAAACGTCCACAGCGATTTATGAATAACAGTTTTTACAGACGCTATGAAAACAGGGAGGCTGATTTTTTCCTCCTACTCCTTGTCGTCTGACTGTATCTGAAACCTTCTCTCTATGAAACCGCATCTTCCGACCTCACTACTCAAGTCACTTTTATTGGTAACGGGTGTAACCACAACCGTGGCGGCTGTAACTCTGTCCGTTTATCAGAGTACGACAGAGGAACCGCAAATAAACTTTATTGACATCAATACGTACACGTTCGCCCGCGATGTAGAGCGTCAAACGCCCCGGATAACAAGGGCGGTGGAAGAAAATGTGCTGACGGTGGATGATACTGCCGCTATTTATGTGACATCAGATGGCTATACCGCCAGCGGTGCTACGGAGTATAGGCAAATAGGTAAGAAGAATTTCACCTATAGCATCCAAACTGAAGGTTCCTACATCTCAAATGTGAAGTGGACTACGACTACGGTAGATGGCCTTTCGTTTTGGTATGCCGGGGGGAATACGACTGAAGTCGGCTCCGGTGGTAATGGAAATAATGTATATGAGGATTATGCCTATAACCAGAACAGCACGGCTGCAACGTTGGAGCGCATTATCCTCCCAGAGGGGAAGCAGTTATACATAGGCGGCGCGGCATATAAGGGGACGATAGAGATTCAGGCCTCTGCCACGGCGGGGGATAAAGCCGTGCTCGGCACGTATGATACCACAGCCGGTACCTATCAATTTGCCACGCTGACCGGTGCGGGTGATTTACTGCTTTTGGGTAATAACACAAGCGGAACGGCTATTTTTGACTTTACGGACAGCAGCGCCTACAGCGGTACGGTGTATATGACAGCCAACGGCGGTGCCGTGCAGGTGAATGCCCATGGTGACGGCTGGCAACATACCGTGTTTGACTTCACGAGCAATGAGGATTTCAGTGACAGCGCGATAGATGACACCGGAGAAGCACCTTCCTCGCAAACGCTGTTGCTGACTGCCGATGCTCGCGTGGTAGGCCTGCGCTCCGGTAGTGATGATGCTCACATCTCCACCGGAGCAGGTAATTACACCCTGACCATGGGAGGCGATGCTGAGGATTACAGCTACAGCGGCGGTGTTCAGAACCGCAGTGCCGATACCGGCTTGCTCAGCCTTACCAAATTGGGAGCCAATACACAAGAGTTTACTCAAAATGCCATCCTGAATGCTGTTAACGTGCAGGGTGGCTCTTTGGTGCTCAGCGGTGGGTTGGAGGCTGCCTCTCTGGAGCTCAATGGCGGCGTGCTGCAAACGGATAACGGCTCCTATTTTGATGCTGCCGAGCTGCATGGCGGTAACAGCTGGATCATGGGTGGCGCTAATATGGTGGCTTCTTCCATGACTTTGTACGGAATGGAGGGTGCTACCGTGTCCTTTATCGGACTGGTGGGGACGGATGCTTCCCTGAACGGGCCGATGTCCCTGAATTTGTCCGGTAGCGGAGCAACGGATTCTGCCGCATGGTTCAGCCTGGAGAATCTTACGCTCAATTTTAATAATGATTTTGCCATTAACGGTATAGAAATCGGAGAAAATACCACCACTCTCACGCTGGCGCAATTAGGTGAGGGCAGTAGCGTAACCCAAGAAGGTGCCATTACCGTCAGTGCTGCAAATGGTAATACGTACACGGGTACTCTTCGTACGGAAGGTGGCTACGCGTACATTGACCTCAAGCCGGATGTGTGGCCACCCCTTATTGAGACGGAGCAGGGCTTCATCTGGAGTGGTGAGGCCAACGGTACCTCCCCGGAAGAGCACCGTGGCATGGTACTTGGCAATGTATGGCGTGCGGATGGCGTGAATACCGCTACCGGTTGGCATGAGCAATCCGTGGGTAAGGGCGCCGGTGTGTATGCCAATGGCTACAAGGTCACCTTCGGTGATACAAACTATCATGGCGATGCCGTTGGTGCTGCCGGGCGCTGGGTGGATATTCAGGGTAAGGTTGCTCCCGGTACCATACTGGTGACGGCGGATGCCAACACCGGCTTGATGAGTAACAATGCGGAGGCTCGTTTGAAATACGGCTATGCCTTTGCCTCTACCGGTAACGGCAGCATTGTGGATGGTGATGGCTTTGCCACCAAAATCATCAAGGAAGGAGAGGCCTTGCTCGTGCTCTCCACCACCAACACCTTCTCCGGTGGTGTGGAGGTCAATAACGGTGGCTTGTTCCTTGCTACGGTGGGTGCTGCCGGTACCGGTGCCATCTCCGTGCATACGGATAACAAATGGTCGCTGGATGTGTGGGATAATACCACCACAAGCGGCGCGTGGTCCACGGATGAGGAGGTAACAGGAAGAACCGGTGCCGAGATTATGGTGTGTTACCGCCATAGTGATGATACGGCATCCGGTTTCCGTGCGCCCACGGTGACGAATGACATTGTGATGGTGGATAACGATTCCACCCAAGGCGGTAGGCTGATTATCTCTTACGGTACCTCCTCCTTCTCGCAAGTAGGTACGGATGACCACGAGAACGTGCCGCGCCACTGGCGCCACCTTACCCTCAGCGGTGCGTTGGTGGGCACGGGGGATGCGCGCGATGTGCTCCAACTCTCCGGCTATACCTCTACTCTGCCTGCATACGGTAACCAAAGTTACGTTTCATCGTTTATTCTTAATACTAAAACGGCCACAATTACGGATGGTACGGCATTCAACGGTACGGTGGTGCTCAAAAACATGATTAACACCTCGCCGCTGAGCTCTAACCTTATCAGTACCCGTACAGCCGGTTCCGTGCAAATTACTTTGCAGGATAATAAACTGGCTCACTCACACTTGGACTTAACCCGCGAAAGCGTGGAAGCCTCGGACGGCACGCGCCAAACGTATACTAACATTCTGCTGGTGAACGGTGATGCCGCGTTGCGAGGCCTCTCAGCTGATTTTCATGGTAACGCGTGGAAGTACACAACAACCGGTGGCACGGCTCGCGCAAGTGTGGAATTTGCCGCCATTGCTCAGGATGATGAGGTGTGGCATGTGCGCACCGTTACTAACTCCATTTCCACCCTGACATTGGGCAAGGCGGACGGCTCGGACTCTGCCACTTACATCTACAGCGGTGCCATGGGCTATGAGCAATCCTATGTGGAGCCCACGGAGGCCCATATACGCTGGGGTGATGGCTTTGATGCGCCACCTACCGGTAGCGGAGATGCCTTCATCGGCGACTTCAATAACGGTTTCCATAATGCGATGGCCTTGCTCAGCCTTACCAAGCTGGGTTCATCCAATCAGTATATTCACACCGCCCAGCTGAATGATGTGGAGGTGCATGATGGCACGCTCGGTTTCAATAGCCTTACCCTGCGCGGGAATATGAGCTTGGTAAGTGGCGCCACTTTGGCTTTGGGCGTGACGGAGGAAGCCGGTTGGGAGAATAATACCGTGGATTCTGCAGATGGCTTTACCTCGGCGGATGCAGAGGCGTACCGCTTTGTGGCTACCTCATCGCAGGTGAATGTTCTCAATGGTAACAAATTGACTATCTACACGGAGGAGCCTGCCGCTCAGCCCGGTACAGAGGCTTATGTGCCGTCCGCTGCCGTGGTGAACGGCGATATTAAGATGAACACGGGCTCCGGCCTCTTCTTTGAGGTCAGCAAGGTAGAGCCTTGGTTCCATGAGTTTGAGGAGGGCAAATCCCTGGACTATTACAACAAGAACGACGTTACCATGCCCGCCGACACGCATGGACCGTCCGAGCACATGCTGTTGGATGTAAACGGTACGCTGAACCTCATGAGTAATACGGCGGATATGGAAATCCGCTTCCGTGGTGTCAACTTCTCCCTCACTCCGTTCGCGGACCGCCTGTACTATTTGGCTGAGGCTGAAAATATAAGCGTGGGGGACGGCGGCGATTCCTCAGAGTTTGCATCCCGCCTTATTACCTTGGGATACGGTTACTTCGGTTTGGTGGATACGCTGGATAGCTCCAATGCCGTACACAATACGGGAGGTAAAGACTATTTGGTGATGTCCGTGTTGGGTGATCCCCGCCACACGTGGTCCGGCATGGTGGATTGGAACGGTGGCAACATTGTGTGGGATGTGCCTGCCGAGCCTTCACCGCTGGATTATCGCTGGAAGGAGAATACAGCCTTTGCCAATGGTCATGTGGTGCTTTTCGGTAACCTCTATACCCCCAAGGGGTGGAATGAATACCAAACGTTTACCAGTGATGAAACCGTACGCGTTATTACCACGGCGGATTCTTTGCAACCCGGTACCGTTGCCGGGGCGGAGTTAGTGATTAACAGCCTGAAAGAAGCAGAGCTTTTCGGTACGCCCTACCAAAAGGTGGAAATCCGTGGCGAGGTCGCTCCGCTCTCTATCATCATCGGTTCTGAATACTTGGATGTTACTACCCCCGGAACGGAAGTGGTAACGGAGGATGCCACCAACTACTGGTTCTTCGGTGAGGGGGTGATTCGTGATGCCAACTCGCAGGAGCTCAGCGATATGTTCGACGCTTACGAGTTCGATGGCGGCGCTTGGCTGACCAACTTGGAAAAATACGGCAATGGTACGGCTGTGATTGCCACGGCGAACACCTATTCCGGTGGCACGCGCTTGTATGGCGGCAAAATCGTCATGCAGCATGTGTCCGCCCTCGGCTCCGGCCGCATCAACATTGTTAACGGTGCCACCTTGCAAGGTGACTTTGCGGATGACCGCACGGCGGCTGATTGGCCGGAGTATGACGGCGCCTACATCGGTGAAGGCATGCGGACCACCACGGTGCGTAATGTGGTGGATGTGCGCTTGAACTTTGACACGGAAGGCAACGTGGTGGCAACTACCGTGGATGCCCGCATTGCCAATGCGTACGATAAGAAGATGGTGCTCACGGAGTTGCATGGTGATGCCGGCACGGTTTTGGTGCTGCACGGCTCATCCGCTCCGGCGTTGGATCATTCTTCCAAGTACACCTATGCGGTGTTCAAGGTGTTGGATCCCTCCGACTTTTACGGTACCATACGCATGGATGGCAACCTGTGGGGAGAACCTGCCGGAACGCCCGGCGGTAAGGTGCAGCTGGAAATCATGACCACGGATAAATCCACCGTGGCCGAGGGGCAGGTGGATGACTCCCAGAAGAAGGACTGGCTCAATACCAACATTGACCTCTCCGTGACAGATGGGACGGAGCGTACCGTTCTTGCGTTGGATGCCATTGAAGGCTCCGGTTATGCGCTGACTCAGGAGGCCCTCGTAAATTCTCTGAACGGCACGGGTACGGTGCGCATGGCGGACGGCGCCATCAACTCCTCTGTGGTCAATATGAGTGAGCAAAATCACATCACGCTCGTCATCAAAGGCCTCAGTAATGGTGATTATGATGGCGTGCTGGGTTACGGTGAGTTCCAACACACAACGGATTACGGCACGGAGCATCGTGAGCACTTCCCCGTTATCGGTGAAACTTGCCACCACTACGGCAATGGTGATTTCGGTGGCTTGAATGTGCGCAAGGAAGGTGTAGGTACCACGCAAAGCGTGTACAATGCCTGGCTGGCGGAGTTGGAGGTGCAGGGCGGTACCTTTGTGGTGGACCACGCCTTGCAGGTGAACTCCATTATTGCCGGTGGTGGTCCGCGCTTGTTTGTGGGGTCTGTAAGTGACCTGAATACCGTGTACGCTCTGACGGTCGGTAAGGGTGGCATCCTTTCCATGGATACGCAGCTCTTTGAGGCCGATGGCTCCACCAAGCTGGATGCCTGGGCGGGTATCAGTGCCGGTTCTTACAATGAGACGACTGATGGCAACGTAGGCGTGGGTTGGGTGCAGTTGCAGGATGGCTCTACCCTTACCGCGCACTCGGATTGGTTTACCGATACTCAGGTGGAGATTGAAAACGGCTCTGCCGTCACTATCAATGCTCACAACTATACGCCGGATCCCTTCATTACCTCTGACCATGGAGACCATGAGGATGTAACCGGTGATGAAGGTGAGGCTGCTCATACCCACTTCGAGCACTTCAACGCTTCCCACATCATCCAGCTGCTGGGTAATTTGTCCGGTAAGGAGGTCAACCTTACCTTTACCAATGAGCAAATGAGCCCCGGTGCCAATGCTCAGGAGTTAGGTGGCTCCGACTACATGGGTTATGTGGCCATTAAGGACCATAACCAGATGACAGGTGCGCTGCTGGTGAAGGAACAAACGGTGTTGCAGGTGCTGAATTCCGCCGGTACTCAGGCGGATATGGATGTAACCGTGGACGGTACGGATGCCGCTATGCAGGTGGTGGAAGCCGCACAAACTCAGTATGTGGATAGCCTTACCGTGCGTAACGGCGGTGCCCTGTTGCTCGGCGGTACGGAAAAAACGTCCCTTGCTGATGGTGATTCCGCCCTCAAATCCATTGATTATACGCAGGAGCGCGTGCAGCTTTCCGTTTCCAACCGTTTTGCGGATAAAGACGGTACCATGAGCACGGTGCATGCCGACCTCAGCGGAGCTGCTGCTCGCATCGGTGGCTCATCTGACCTTAATTCGGATGCTTCCAATGTGCACATTACTGCTCATTCTGCCGGTAACCATGAGGTGCATGATACAAACTTGCACAGCTCCCTCGTAGAGCTCAAGGCGGGTACTTCCATGAGTTTGGATGACAATGTGCTCATTGACAAGGAATCCGTGGTGTTCGGCAGCTTGGGAATGGTGGATATGAATGCCCCGCAAACCTTGGCTGTAACGGATATGCAGTTTGCTTCCATTGATCCGCAGGCTGCTACGGAGAATGTGACAGTGGGTACAACCACTACCCTGGAGCTCACCACCTCCGGCGGTACTATTTACCGCGCCGGTAATACAAATATTTACCATGTGACGGCTGACCAGCTCCACAATGTGAATGTCAGTGGCTCCGGCCTGACAATTCAGCTGATGGAGGATGATTTCCTCTATTCCGCCTTTGCTGCCGGTGCCGGTTATGTGGCCATTCAGATTTCCGGTTTGGGCCAATTCCTCTTTGAGGATAACGCGGATGCCTTTACGCTGAATAATTGGATGCTGATGGATGCCTCCGGCGTGGATATTACTTCCTCGTGGGTAACATCTTCCGTTGTCAGTGCCGATGCCGGGGTTGATGTTTCATCCCATATGCTCTATATTATGGTGCCGGAACCTGCCACCGCAACGCTGAGCCTGCTGGCTCTCTGCGCGTTAGCCGCTCGCCGCCGTAGAAGAGCCTGACCTCCCCTCCGGTGCAAAAAAGTTTCCCGGTGTCGGATTGTTTGGTAAAAAGAGAGAGAAAGAGAGCCAAATATCTGCACCGGGCGCCGCCCCGATCGGATGATCGGGGCGGCTTTGCATCCGGAAGTTACAGGGCGTTTACAAAAGGTTCATGGCAGATGAAGGATGCATCAAGCTCGGTTACCGCCTTGTCAATAAAAAGCGGTTTTTCCACTTGACAAGGGGCGGGAGAGTGTGTAACTTATATCCACACAAACTGATATTCATATGATGAATCACGACGAAAAAACACTGATTCTTTTCAAGCCGGACTGCGTACGCAAGAACCTCTCCGGTACCATCCTGCAACGTTTGCTGGCAGAGGGATTCCACCTGCGTGGCATGAAGATGATGCAGCTGGACGATGCCATTCTGCGTGAGCACTACGGCCACATTATTGACTTGGTGATTGACGGCGAGCCGTTGTTCCCGAAGTTGTCCGCATTCATGCAGACGAGCCCCGTGGTGGCCCTCGTGCTTTCCGGTCCCGGCGTGATTACCCGCGTACGCGCCATCCTTGGGCCGACCAACTCCATGAAGGCCGACAAGGGCACCATCCGTGGTGATTTCGGTACCAACAGCATGCTCAACATTTGCCACGCCTCCGATTCCCCCGAGAGTGCCGAGGTAGAGGTAAAGCGCTTCTTCAAGCCGGAGGAGCTCTTCGACAACGTGTTCTGATAACATACTCTCATTTTTACCTCATGGGAGCAGGCTGCCGCAGCGGTGGTACTGCTCCCTTTCTCATTTAACACCATTCACCCCTTTTATCCCGCCATGATGAATACGAAACAATTACTTTCCCTGGCCGCGTTCGGCGCTACGGGCATGCTGTGCTCTGCGGAAGAGTACGGCGCTTTCCATGTAACTCCTCTGCATGACAATGTGCGCATGGTGCATGGGCAGCAGTTGAGCCCGCAGGATGCCGTGGCTGACATTCGCTTGAGCGGTTGGCGGGGTGAGCGCGTGACAGCTCAGTTCGCGGCATGTTGGGAAACCTCAGAGGACTACTCCACAGTTATCACGGAACTGGTTGGCGAGTGTGATTTGCGTTCGGAGGATGGAAGTAACACGATTTTTGCCGGTGTGCTGGGGGTAAGTCCTGTGGAGGCTCACGGTAAGGCGGTGGCTGATGCCATTTTTGTTCCGGAGATAGGTATCTGGGCGAATGAAACGCAGTTGTTCCTCTTGCAGGTGGATATTCCGGCAGATGCCGCTCCGGGGCGGTACCGCGGGGAGCTGGTGGTGAGCTCGCCCGGTGTGAAAGAGGCTCGCATACCCGTGGAACTGGTGGTGGAGGGCGGTGTGCTGCCCAAGCCGAGTGAATGGCAGTTCCACCTGGACCTCTGGCAACACCCGCAGAGTATTGCGCGTGTTCATGATGTAGAGCCGTGGAGTGAAGCTCATTTTGCTGCCATGCGCCCCTACATGCAAATGCTGGCGGAGGCCGGGCAAAAGGCTATTACCTGTACGCTGTTGGATGAGGCGTGGAATGGGCAGACGCATGATGCTTTCCCCTCCAATATTGAGTGGATTAAAGGCAAAGACGGTACGTGGCGCTATGATTTTTCCGCTTTCGATGCGTGGGTGGAGTTCATGATGAATGAAATCGGCATCCGAGAGCAAATCTCTTGCTATACCATGGTGCCGTGGCACATGAAAGTGCGCTATCTGGATGAAGCTACGGGCACCTATAAGCACATTAAGCTGGATGTGAACAAGCCTGTGTGGGAGGAGACCTGGGGTCCCTTCCTCACGGCTTTCCGGGCTCATTTGCAGCAGAAGGGATGGCTGCACAAAACCTGCATTGCGCTGGATGAGCGCCCGGACCACATGGCACGTGCCGCCAAGGCTATGGTGGATAAGTATGCCCCGGAGCTCCGCATTGTGTCCGCGGTGGATAAGCCCTCCGCCTTCACGCGCGAGGTGTACAACCTCTCACCCATCATCACGCATGCCGATACGGTGCTGGGTGACTTGCTGGCGGAGCGCAAGGCTCAGGGCAAAAAGACCACTATTTACGTGTGTCTGCACCCGCAAAAGCCCAATACGTTCACCTTCTCGCCCCCGCTGGAGGCGGAATGGCTCGGCCTCTTTGTGGCGGCCAATGAGCTGGACGGGTTCCTGCGCTGGGCTTACAATTCTTGGAATGCACAGCCGTTAGAATGCACGGATTTCGGCAAATGGCCATCGGGGGATTGCTTCTTGGTGTATCCCAGTCTGGACCGCTATTGCCTGAGCTCCGTCCGCTTTGAGCGCCTGCGCGATGGTATTGAGGATGCGGAGAAAATACGCATCCTCCGTGAGCGCGCTGCTTCCCTTGGTACCCCGGAGGCCAAGGCTGCTATCGATAAGCTTAATCACGAGCTGCGTGCCCTCTTTACCGTAGCCCGCAGCAAGGGCAATAGCCACGGTGCCGATGTCCTGCGCGCCCGTGAGCTCATTTCCGGTACTACTGAAATTTTGTTCCGTCCGTAATGCATCAAAATGAACGCATGATAAAGCAATCGGAAAAATTGCAGTGACTCTGCCGTAAAGGTGGTGGGCATTGCCCGCAAGGAGGGGAGGCGCACGGTGCCTCCCCTCCTTGCGTTTCGCCTCAATAAATTTCGTTTTTGACTTGATTTTGAGGTGGAGGGTGCTATGCTTGTTGCATGAGCGACATCTTGGTTACAACGGCAGCAGCAGAGGGGGAGGGCTCCTTGTCTTGGGCTATACAACAAGCAATGACGAATGGCGGTGGTTCCGTGATGATTTCTGCGGACCTGGCGGGGAAAACCCTGACTCTGCGCGATGAAGATTCGGCGGACGAGTTTGAGGATATTTCGCTTGTTGTGCCGGATGGTGTAACACTTCAATTGGATGCTTACTTAACGTTGTATGATGGTGCTCAGCTGGTCATGCTGCCCGGTAGTAGTTTGGTGGGTACGGCGGCGGATTCCTATGTGCAGGTGGTAACGGGTGGCTATTTTGCTGCCTCCGGTTGTACGGTGGATGTAATGCTGGACATGAGCAATTGCTACGGGGTTGAGGAGTGGCATTTGGAGGATGTCACATTCACCTCTGCGTGCCCCATGCGCATACCCTCGGAAGCCTCAATGCAGCCGGAGGACTGGACCTACACCTGCACCCACCCCAATGCCTACGCGGAGTTTGGTGATTTGTATGTGGCTGCGGGTGAGTCCTTCACCATCACGGAGGAGTATCTGGCCTCGCTGCTGCCGGAGGGCTGCAACTTTGTCCATTTCCTCTGGCCCTTTGTTGAGGGGGAACTTGTGGTGGAGGATGGCATTACCTGGTATGTGGAGGATATGCAGGTCGACTCCGATACCGCCGTGCTGCGTTGCGGCAAGGGGGTGACCCTCAAACCGGATCCTGCCTCGGCCTACGGTGAGGGCAGCACATACTGCATCTCGCTTTGGATGGGTACGCTGATTGCGGATGACCTTACGCTGGAGGGCACGCTCTTTATCGGTGCCGGGGCTGTGGTGCAGGGTAGCGGCATTCACCTGAATGCCGAGCACGCTGCCTGCCTAGAGCTGGTGGATTGGGATTCATCTCAACCCCTTAATTTCCTGCCCGGGGTAAGCTACGATGTCGAGCATGCCGACGCCGTGCTCTCGCTGGATGTGGCCGGTATTGCGCAATCTCAGGTGTGGACGCAGCAGCTGCTCAACGCCGCCAAGCCGTCTGCCTTTGCCTCCGTTGCCATTAGTGGTGTTTCCTTGAGTGGGGAAGAACCGGGTGAGGATGGCAAGCCTCTTTCCTTTGTGCTGGACGGCGTGCGGATTTTGGAAGACAGCTGGCTGTATGCCGATGATTCCGTGTGGATGGAAATCCGCAACACGGCACTCGGAGACGCTACCATGCTGGAGATTACCAACGGTCGCCTGGAAAATGCGGACCTCTCCGGTTCCTTGCTCCAAATGTATGAGTGCCGGGATGTTACGCTCGATTCTTGCTACGGGAATGCCGAGTTCTATATCGGTTGCGGAGGTAGCTTCGTTGCCCGTAATTGTGATTTTTCATCCGTAACGTGGTTCCCGGAGGATTGGATGGAAGGTGAAGGTGCCGTCATCGACCTCTCCGGTAACTACTGGGGTACAACGGATGTGGAGGAAATCCTCGCCCGCTTCGGAGCGTATGCGGAATATGTGCGCATTGATTCCGTGCTGTCGGAGTGGTCTGCCCCGGAGAACCCGGCGGAGGATTCCCTCACGGAGTTGGCTCCCTCCCTCTCGGATGACCCCGGTGTGTACTCCATTACGGTAAGCTCACGCGTGGCTGCCGGGGCTACGCGCCTTTACAAGCTCTCTCCCACGGCGGATGGTTCCTGGAGTATCGGGGTGGATGCGGATTCCCTCACCGCCCCCTTGCAGCTCAGCGTCGGCACTGTAGATGCTGCGGGGCAGTTCTCCGCGCTGCAATCCTTGCTCTTGGCGGCGGATGCCTCCACCTCATCCCTGCGTGGCGTCTGCGCTACGGCGGATTCCGAGCTTTACGTCCGCGTGCAGGTGCCGGAGGGCACTTCTCCCTTCTCGCTCAACATCTCCTCCACCCAACCGGAAGGCACCGTGCTTGCCACGCATAACAACTCCGCTGCCTTGGCTACCCTTTCAGCCGCGGATGGCTCCGTTGCCGATAGTTGGGTCGGCTCCGGTGATGCCTGCGATTTCTACCGCGTGGAAATGGAATCTGCCGGTAGCTTGCACATTGCTCTTGCTCAGCTGGATAATGCCGCCCGCGTGCGCATTTACGAGCAGCGCGGCGACGGCTCGCTGGCTCAGCTGGACTCCCGCACCGTGCGCGCTGCTGCCGGGCTGGACCACACCCTCGCCCTCACCGCAGGCTCCTACCTGGTGGAAATCTCCTCCCTCGACAACGGCTCCGGGCTCTTCAACACCGCCTACTCGCTTGTTCTTGATAAAAATGAGGAATCCTCTCCCCTCACCTCCCCCATCGGTATCGCGTGAAGATGCGGAGCTAATTTGTAACCTTCATTCAATCGGCGCGAGGGACTTCAGTCCCTTGTTGCTGCTGTTTGAGGTAACTTGTTAAAAATAAATATTAAAGATGATATTTTTCACATTTTTCGGCCTTTTTTAGAGCAAAATTTCACATTTTTTGACGTTTTTTTAGGCGATTTTTCACATTTTTTGGAAAATTGCCACCTCTACAGGCGCTTTGCGAGCGTAGTGTTTGCCTCGGTGTAGCGGGTGTGTTATAACTTAGAAAGTACGCCTGCTCTCTTCACTTATTGCAATAAGTGAAGACTGAATTTGTCTTTTCTCTTGTGTTTTGCTCAATAACTCAAGAGAATTTGCGCTTTTTGTTGACTTATTGTGCAATAACTGAAGAGAATTTGCCTGTTTTCTTCACTTATTGATGAAAAACTCAAGAAACTTCACACTTTTCTCTTTACTTATTGGCTTTTCTTTTATAAATTAAGCTCAGAAGAGAAAGCGAGCAAGCGTCATGATTGAGAAAGAACTTTACAGCTTACTGGAAACGATACAGCGTCGTGGTTGCGAAGGGCAGACGATGGAGGTCAAATCCGCCCACTATGGCTGCCCGGAGAAGCTGTATGATACGCTTTCCGCATTTTCCAATCAGGATGAAGGAGGGGTCTTGATTTTCGGTCTGGATGAAAGAAAAAATTTTGAAAAGGTGGGCGTGTATGATGCTCAAGATCTTCAGAAAAGGGTGATGGAGTATTGCGAGCAGATGACACCCGTTGTGCGCCCGGTGTTCACCGTGTGCGATGAAGATGGCAAGGTATTTGTTTCCGCTGAGATTCCACCGTTGGATATAGCGGACCGCCCTTGTTTCAAAACGGCTCAGGGCAGATTGAAAGGAGCCTATGTACGCGTGGGTGAAGCTGATAAACCCATGACGGAATATGAGGTGTACAGTTATGAGGCATTCCGCAAGAGATATCGTGATGATATTCGCCCGGTAAAAGACGCAACCATGAGCATGCTCGATGCTGATTTGCTGGAGCTTTATCAGGTGCGTATGCGCAGGGAACGCCCCAATCTGGCTCGGGTATCCACTGAGCAACAATATGAACTGAATGGCATCACCCATGAGGGGCATATTACCATGGCTGCATTGTTGCTGTTCGGCTTATTCCCTCAAGCCTATTACCCACGCTTGTGCATTTCCGCTACGCGTGTACCGGGCAAAAACATCGGCGAGGTGGATTTATTCGGCAACCGCTTTACAGATACAAAGCGCATAGAGGGTACCCTCCCGGAAATGCTGACCAAAGCCCTGGATTTTGTCAGAAATAACATGCAAACCTCCACGGGAATAGACCCCCTCACAGGCAAGCGCATTGATGTACCCCAATATCCTATGGATGCCGTGCGTGAGGCTGTGTTGAATGCCCTCGTGCACCGTGACTACAGCATTTATACGGAATCCAAACCCATTCAGCTGAACATGTATGAGGACCGTTTGGAAATCATCAACCCGGGTGGTTTGTATGGCAGACTCACGGTAGATCAACTCGGCCATTCGCAGCCGGACACGCGTAACCCGCTGTTGGTAACCGTCATGGAGATATTGGACGAAACGGAAAACCGCTATTCCGGTATTCCTACCATTCGGTATGCCATGGCTCAGCGCCATTTGCCGGAGCCGCAGTTCATCAACAGCACCGGCGAGTTCAAGGTTATTCTCTACCATGAACCCAACAAGGCTGCTCCCAACCCGGCAGGGCATGGACATACCCCCACTTTACTTGAAGATGAAAAGCAGCTCTTGCCTTTCTGCCGCACACCCCGCACTCGCGCGGAAGTAATGGAGCATCTGAATGTCAAATCTTGGCCTTACGTTTATCAACGCTATGTCATGCCGCTCATCCTCAACGGCCTACTGCGCATGACCTCCCCCGATAAACCGCGCAGCCGTAACCAACAGTATGTGACGGTCAGCGACTTCCTCTAATCCCGCTTGCTGCGATAAAGTGGAGCCCAGTATGGAAGTTTCGCCCCGGTAAGGACAATCCTACCGGGGCGTTTTCACTAGGAAAATATATTCGTTGTATGTATGAAGAATTATTGATTAGCTACTTCTGCTCCGGATTCGGTGGCGGGTTGCTCGGTGGCGGGTGTAAAGTTGAAACAACCGGTAAACTCATGGACGGTCATTGCAACCCCCAACGTAGGAATAAAACAAATAAGAGCCATTAACAAATTAACAGGTAACAAAAACATGCTTTTTAGGAAACCCGGTTTATTCTGAGCCAATGTTTCACTAAGCTCATCTTCTCCACCTTGCCAAGTGTCATGCTTTTTAGCAAGTTCATAAAAATCACCGGCTGAACAAGCTCCTGTCATTTTTTTCTTGTGGAGTGTTTCTTCAAAATCTATTCTCTGCCCTTCTTTGTTTGCCCATTTGGTAAATACTACTAGCATTCTCCAAATATTACCCAGAGCTCTCCAGAGGTACTTGCATGAGCGAATGGGAACCAGCACGCTGAAAACGTCTTTAAGATCCTTTATCATAATAGTATGGTTTGTTTGAGTTGGAACAATACGGAATGCCTGCAATTACCCAGCTGAGAAGAGAAATGAGGAACCGTACTGACTAACGATAATATACATCATTACTAATGCTGATGTCTAAAACTCCGCTCATTATAAGCATGTAAGCACTTTTGGCAAATAAAAACTGCGTGCGCAGCATTTAATGACTGCGTCGGCAATGAAGCATTGATATGTTGATTTTATGCACTTTTTTGCAAAAAAACAATTTTGGTGTTGACATCAGCATTAGTAAAGCAGGAGACGTCATGGAAACGATAAGCAAAGCAAAAATAGGTAGGGCGGATGCGCTGCGATTAATCCTAGAGGCATTGGAAACACTGGGAGATGCAGCGCTGAAGAGGAGTCGCTTGGAACAAATACAGCTACTGAGACGAGTGATACAAAAAGGTATCGCAGCCGTGCAGGATGAGGAGGCAACGGTGACGCTGGAAGAAGCGGCATGGGCAAGCGTAGAGGAACGCAGAGGGCTGAGGCCGACAACAAAGCGGGATTTGCGGCATTTTGTGCGGCGCATACTGCGGGTGGAGGGAGCCGCAGAGATGCCACTGCGAGGAATGACCGCCAAAGATTGCCGCCGCATTCTGGCAACAGCATTCGGTGCGAGCGCCAGCAGCTACATCAAAGGCAGAGCCATACTGAGCAGCGTCTTCAGCTTCGGCATTCGGCAGGAATGGTGTGAAAACAATCCGGTAAGCCGTATAACACCCCCTAAAATCGAGGAGAAGCCCATAGAACCGCTCTGTATGGAGGAGATAGAGAGACTGCTGCGCACCGCACAAAAGCCCCGGCACCGCTGCATGGATTTCTCACTACGCCTCATGCTATACTGCGGCATACGCCCAATGGAAGTGAAGAGGCTGAAAGACAACGATATACACAGAGAGGAAAAGATAGTTATCATCCGCCCCGGTAAGAGCAAAACCGGAGGAGGCCGTGCAGTGACGCTGCGCGGGCTGAGTGGTGTACGTCAGGCATGACGCGCAACTGGGGTGGAAGTCCCCAATGAGCCGCTGACAGGGCGGAATCAAATAGCCAAAGGCAACTGCGCCACAGTAATGTGGGGTGGGAAGGAAGCCGGAGGCGAAACACAGACAGGATG
>JAFQDN010000038.1 GCA_017415995.1 Akkermansia sp.
AGGACCTTGCGGGCCGAAGTGGCGGCCACCCATGCGCGGACCCATCGGGCGCTGACCACGGTGCATACCGCACTTAGGACCTTGCGGGCCGAAGTGGCGGCCACCCATGCGCGGACCCATCGGGCGCTGACCACGGTGCATACCGCACTTAGGACCTTGCGGGCCGAAGTGGCGACCACCCATGCGCGGCCCCATCGGGCGCTGACCACGGTGCATACCGCACTTAGGACCTTGCGGGCCGAAGTGGCGACCACCCATGCGCGGACCCATTGGGCGCTGACCACGGTGCATACCGCACTTAGAACCCTGCGGGCCGAAGTGACGGCCACCCATGCGCGGACCCATCGGGCGCTGACCACGGTTCATACCGGGCTTGTGAGCCTTACCACCGCAGCGGCAAACTCCCATCTGCTGCCCGTGCGGACGGCGACCTTGGCGCATACCGGGCTTCCCACCGCGGGGGCTTTCGGGCTTACCGGCTTTCGGACCACGGGGGCTTTCGGGCTTATCGGCTTTCGGACCACGGGGACCCATCGGGCGCTGACCGCGATGCTTACCATGCTTGCGAGCCTTCTTGGCGAAATCCTCACGGACGGCTTTCTTCTCGTTATCGTCAATCTTGCCGTCTTTGTTGGTGTCATACTTGTTCATGAACTCGAGTTTCATGAACTCGTGAACGGCTTTCTTCTCATCGTTGTCGATTTTGCCGTTCTTGTTGGTGTCGAACTTGGCCATGAACGCGGCCTTGCGAGCCTCGAACTCTGCCTTGCGATCACGCTTGGGGGCAGGGGCTGCCTCCGGAGCAGGCGTCGGAGCTACCTCAGCTGCGGGTGCAGCCGGTGCAGGTGCGGCTTCGGGAGCCGGTGCGGGGGCTGCCTCCTGAGCAAATACCGGGATGGCGGCCACAAGTGCTATGAGAATGGACTTCTTCATATTGTCTGCTTTGTTTTGTTGTTAAGTGATGCGGTTTTTGTAACCTTACGAGCCAAAGAACGTAAGAGGCGGTGCAAAATCTACAAAAAATCCAAATTATTTTATTATTATTTGTAATTTCTTGAAAATGAATGCTTATTTTATGTGTTTTTTGTGGCGGTGTATCATTTGCTGCCGAAAATAAGCGGACAATATGCAGCAATTAGCACTTGCCAGAGGGTAACAGAGCGAGTATGATAGGTGCAGACATGAATACATACAAGATTGCAGTGTTGCCCGGTGATGGCATAGGCCCGGAGGTGATGGAGCAGGCGTTACGCGTATTGGATGCCGCTGAGCGCAAATTTTCCTTCCGTACAGAACGCACCGTTTGCTACGTTGGCGGTGCTGCGATAGATCATTGCGGTAAGGCGTTGCCGGAGGAAACGCTGCGCGTATGCGAGTCGGCAGATGCCATCTTGTTCGGCTCCGTCGGTGGCCCTAAGTGGGATGCATTGCCGCCGGATGAGCGTCCGGAGCGTGGTGCATTGCTGCCCCTGCGCAAGCACTTCAACCTGTATGCTAATTTGCGTCCCGGTATATGCTTGCCGGAGTTGGTGGAAGCCTCTCCCATCAAAAACAGCATTATCCCGAACGGTTTTGATATCCTTTGTGTGCGTGAGCTTACCGGAGGCATGTACTTTGGCGAGCCCAAGTTTTACGGGGAGCGCAACGGTGAAACCTTGGCTCTGGATACCCTCGTCTATAAAAAGAGTGAGGTGGAGCGCATTGCTCACGTAGCATTTGCGGCTGCACGCGGGCGTCGTGGCAAGCTTTGCAGCGTAGATAAAGCCAATGTGTTGCTCTCCTCCGTCATGTGGCGCGAGGTGATGGATGCCATTGCTCCGCAATACCCGGATGTGGAGCTCACCCATATGTATGTGGACAATGCCGCTATGCAGTTGGTACGCAATCCCGGGCAGTTCGATGTCATGGTGACGGAGAATACCTTCGGAGATATCCTGACGGATGAGATGGCGATTGTGTGCGGCTCACTCGGCATGCTTCCCAGTGCTTCCCTTTGCCGTAACGGCAGTTCCACATTCGGCCTGTATGAGCCCTCCGGCGGTTCTGCGCCTGACATCGCCGGCAAGGGTATTGCCAATCCCATTGCGCAGATATTGTCCATGGCTATGTTGCTCCGCTACTCCTGCCGGGAAACCGCGGCGGCAAATGCCGTGGAGGAAGCCGTGCGCCGTGTGATTGCAGCCGGCTACCGCACGGGCGATTTGTGCAGTGGCTCCACCGGCGAAATCCCCGTTGGTACCACTGCCATGGGTGATGCCATTATTGCTGCGTTGGAACAACCGCATCTTTTCTGATAAACGCTGATTTTTCCTGCCTTATATGCCGATTTGCCCGCATTGCAATGCTTCCATCCATGCCGGAGCAGAGGACCAGTGCCCTGCCTGTGGCTATGGTATGGAGCGTGCGGATGCCATATTCGGCAGCAATGAGGTGGAGTTTACGCGAGTGGTGGATTCCGCCGGTGCACTGACGCACCGCGAGCGCATGGAGTTGATGCGCGCTTTGGAGGACTTGGAGCGCAAGCTTATTCCCGTGGCTCTTTGTGTTTACATAACGGATCACGGCCAAACCAAGGATTTTCGCCCCCATGCCCATTGGATTCTCAACCATGCACGCATTCACCATCCGTCGTTCGGTAAGCGTGAGCAGCGCCGCGCCATTGAGGATGCTGATTTGGTGGAAATCCGCCCCGGCGAGTACCGTGAGCGTGAGGTGGAAAAACGCCCATGCCTCATCCAACGCGTAGGGGCCTATGTGCGGGATGCTCTTTTGCCGTATCCGCCGGCCGTACGGCAGGAATGGATGCTGATTCTCGTGCTGGACGTGCAGCTGGAGTTGGCTTGTTTTTCCTGGGGGTATATGTTGGACCCCTACATCAACGCGGATAACATTAACTCCGGTATTGTGCGGGCGCGTCTTCGCTTCCGTGAGCGTGCCATGGTGCCGGCCATTAAGGAGGTGATGGCCGAGGTGGTCAGCAACATTGCCGTGGATTCTCACCGCATCAACAGAAACCTCCGCGCCTCGTCCGGGCGCCGTGTGGCGCGCAGTGTATCTGTTGCCCTTGGGGCTTCTCTGCTGCTTGCTCCGCATACCGGCATGTCCGCTCCTCAGTTTGAGGATGATGATTACGCTGAGGTTGTGGAGGAGCCCACTACACCGCCCGCACCGCAACCGGCTGTCACTCCTACCGCCCCGCCTACCACGCCTCCGGCTGCTGCCGGGGCAGATAAAGGGGCTCCGGCTTCATATTTCGGGGCGCCGCGTTGGTCTACCCGTGATTTTGAGCGTCTGATGGCAGCTCAAATTAATTCCGGTTACTGCATGCTCACTCCGCAAAAACGCAAAGCCCCCGCGCATACAGCTGCCGCCACGGCAGAGCAGGGAGCTTATGGCGAGAGTGATACCGATGTGCGCGGGCGCTATACAGAGGAGTACAGTCCCCGCCCCGGCTGCAAGGTGCCGGATTTGAATGATCCTCAGAAATTGCTTACGGATATGGAGCGTCAGGACTCCGCCTACCTGCTTAATCAACTGAATGCCCACAGCGCATTCCGTGTGTATGTTGCTGTTTTCAAGGCGGGGCAGGATGTATCCCGCAATTTCCCGGTAGATTCTCTTGTGACCGCCATTGCCAAGGTGGATGAATACGCCGTGTTGGTGCAGTATTGTACCGGTGATTCCCCGGTGATTGACATCGGCTACAAATCCATTGATTTGTCGGATGAGCAACGCAGGGATATTCTTGCGCAAGCACAGGAATGTGTGCTTGCTGCCGGCGGTGGCAATGAGGGGCTGATGGCGGCCATGCGTTTGGTGCATGCACGTATAGCGCCCTTATCTTCCACTTTTACCCCGCTTACAGCCGGTACGGCGTATAAGCTCAAGCCGGTAGAGTTGCCGGTGCAGGATGACTCCCCGGCGGAAGAAGAGGAGGAACCCGGTTTTGTAGATAAGGCGCTCAATCTGTTGCTGGAAAAATTCGGCCTTATCGGCGCCGTTGCAGCAGGTGTTTTGCTGGTTTTCGGCTTTATTGCTTGGAAGATATACAGCTGGCGACGCCATATGGGCCGCTTGCTGGATACCAAACCGGATTATCGTTTGGCCTCTCGCTACGGTGCCGGTGTTTCCCGGTATGTCAAATACCTGGAAGGCCAAGAGGTTGCCAAGGAAAAACAATTGTTCTGATTGCTTACTTTTTCCTGAGTAAGTTAATTTTGTCACGCAGAACTGCGGCTACCTCAAAATCCAGTCGAGCCGCGGCTTCTTTCATTTCTTTTTCCAGCTTGCGGATGACCTCCTGCACGTCCTCCTCGCCGTCATCTTCTGCAGCCGTCAGTACGGGCTCATCATCGTCATCCGGGGTGTAAAGGCGCAGGGTGCTCTGGTCGGCGCGTGCCACAGTCCGCGGAATGATGCCGTGTGCCTCATTGTAAGCTTGTTGGATAGCGCGGCGGCGGTTTGTTTCTTCCACCAATGCTCGGATGGAATCCGTCAGCACATCGCAGAATAATACGCACTCACCGTGCAGGTGGCGTGCAGCGCGGCCGGCGGTTTGTACCAAGCTGGTTTCGTTGCGCAAAAAGCCCTCTTTGTCAGCGTCCAATATGCAAACGAGTGATACCTCCGGCAAGTCCAAGCCTTCGCGCAATAGGTTTATGCCTACCAATATGTCCACCTTGCCACTGCGTAGCTTACGCAGAATTTCCACTCGTTCGATGGCGTCCACATCCGCATGGATGTACTCCACATTCAGCCCGACATTGCGCAGGTAGTCCGTCAGGTCTTCTGCCGTGCGTTTGGTTAAAGTGGTAACAAGCACACGCTCGCGCACACTGACGCGTTGGCGGCACAGCTCTATTGTTTTATCAATTTGTCCCTCAAGTGGCAGCAGTGTTATTTTGGGTTCCGGCAATCCCGTAGGGCGGATGAGCTGCTCAACAATCAGCGGCTGCCCCAAAGCGCGAGGGTTAAAGCTTTCCACCGGGGCTGATGATGAGTGCGGGGGGACTCGCAACTCCGCCAATTTATGGAAAAACACTCCCCGAAAATCATCCGGCGCCTTGGTGATGGCTTGGCTGGCTTTCTCATGCCGTGAGTGGGTGTTACCTCGTTTTGCTTTGAGCACGGGTATGTAATTTTTGTTGCCGGGCACGCAGTTAACGTACTCAAACGGCCCGGGGGTGGCGCTTACGTATACCAGCTGGTTTTGGCAGCGCATGAACTCATCGAACCTCAACGGGCGGTTATCCAAGGCGGATGGCAGGCGGAATCCGTGGTCGATAAGCACTTGCTTGCGTGAGCGGTCGCCCTCATACATGCCTCCTATCTGCGGTACCGTGGCGTGTGATTCGTCAATGATGGTCAGGTGGTCTGCCGGAAAATAATCCTGCAAGGTGGAGGGTGTGGAGCCCGGTGCGCGCCCGGCTAAGTGCCGTGAGTAGTTTTCAATGCCTTTACAGAACCCAATCTCGTTGATGAGCTCCAAATCATAATCCGTGCGCATCTTGAGGCGCTGTGCCTCAATGAGTTTATTCTGTCCCTCAAACCAAGCTACTCGTTCTGCCAGCTCCTTGCGGATGGACATAATGGCGGGTAAGCGCTTTTCCGGTGATGACACGTATTGCTTGACCGGGAAGAAGAGGTAGCTGCTCATTTTCTCGCGTGTGCGCCCCGTGGTGGCATCTATTAGGCTGATGCCGTCTATCTCATCCCCGAAAAACTCTACCCGTATCGCCTCGCCATCACTTTGCGCGGGGTATACTTCCACCACATCACCCCTGACGCGGAATGTGCCACGCCGAAAATCATAATCACTGCGCTCAAACAATAACTCTGTCAGGCACGCCAGCATGGCATCGCGGTCCATCTCCTCGCCCACACGGATGGATAGCGTCAGTTCCCGGTAATCCTCCGGTGAGCCCAAGCCATAGATGCAGCTCACACTGGCCACCACAATCACGTCCTTTCTCAGTAACAGGGAGCGCATAGCATTCAGGCACAAACGGTCTATCTCCTCGTTGATGGCACTGTCCTTTTCAATGTAGGTATCGGTACTGGCAATGTAGGCTTCCGGTTGGTAGTAATCGAAGTACGAGACAAAGTATTCCACCGCGTTATGCGGGAAAAAACTTTTGAGTTCGGAGTACAGCTGCGCGGCTAATGTTTTATTGTGAGAGAGCACGAGTACCGGCCTATCCTGTGCGGCGATGATGTTTGCCATGGTGAAGGTTTTGCCGCTTCCCGTTACTCCCAGCAAGCATTGGTGCCTATTTCCCGCATCCAGAGATTTGAGCAGCTTGCCTATCGCCTGCTCTTGGTCGCCCGAGGGCTTGTAGTCTGTGACCAGTTGAAATATGGACATGCTTATTCTCGCCTCCTCGCCCCTCATTCTACCTTTTCATTCCTGCCCTGGCAAGTGTTTTTCCGGTTTTGTATGCCTATTTGGTTGTGAATCTTGAGTGGTGATGGTGTTCGGTTGAGTTAGTGTATAAATATCCGGTTGGTACATGAGCTGCGCGGTGGCAGGTGGAGCGGTGGCGGTGCCGGTGCGCTTGGCTCGGGCGTAGTAGGTGAAGCTCAGCTTTTTCTCACTGTGGCGGCGGCGGTCGGTGAAGGCGCGCACGCGGTCGCTGAGGTACTCACGGTGGGTGAAGGCGGGGCTTATTTCCGCCGCTTCATCAGGTAGGCCGGCCGCTTGGGAGCTGAGGCGCGGGTTGATGGCCTCCAGCGTGGAGGGCAGGTAATCCTCCACCGCAAGATAGGATGTTGCTATGGCATCCCCGTTGCAGGTAAGGGTGATGCGTACCAAATCCCCCGTACGGAAGCTCGTAGCGGGCGTCCATTTACCCGTGGCGTTCTGCACCTCGTAGCGGCGCTGCAGGGTTAGCCCGGTGGAGGGTACGGCCTCATACGGCAAGGTGCCCTTAATGCGCACGCTCACATAGGTGGCGGCATCTTTGCAGCGCAGTGTTTCCTCCCAATCTGCGGTGGCAGTACCCTTGGCGGGGCTGAGCAGGCGGGGGGCTGCATTTGCCGCCGGCTCCGAGCCATCGCTCAGGAGCACGGTACCGACCGCCCCGGCGGTGGCGGGGGCATTTTTGCTGAGCTCATGCAGCAGCATGAAGAACCAGCAGGTGCTCATGGTGCCTGCCGTCGTTTCATTAGCCAGCTGCTGCAGGCGTGGGTACACATCCGTGTGCGTGTGCAGCTCAGCCATGAGGTGTAGGATAGCGTGCGCACCCGTGTCGGCGGTAGCTTGGCGCAGGGCTTCCTGCTTCAGTTCGTCATCTTTCAGCACATATGCGAGCGAGTAGAGGGTGGTGGCATTCTCCGTGGCGCGGTGCTCCGCCAGCCCGCGGCGCAGGTAGGCAATGAGCCTGCCCATCTCTTGCGGTGACACTTCGCAGTCGTGCTCTTGCGCCACGGTGAGCACCATAGCCGCGTGGGCGGATGCCCAGTAGCAGGACTCCTTACCATCATCCCAGTAGCTCAGGCCGCCGTCCGCGCGTTGGCGAGAGAAGAGTTTGCTGATGGCTTTGCGGATGATGTTGCTGCGCTCATACTTGTTTTTCTCGTTGATGGGTGTGCCGAGCTCGCGCAGTTCCTTGGCCAGCAGCCACGGCATGAGGGTGGAGGATGTTTGCTCTGTGCAGCCGTAGGGGTATGTGAGGGTGTAATCCACCAGCCCCTTCAGGCAAGCCAGCGGGGTGCTTTCCACCTGAACTTCCGCTGTCACATTCGTGAGTTTTTTGCTCTGCTCACTGAGCAGGTCTACCAAGGGCAGGGGAGCGGCGCCGGGTTGTAGCTGGGCAAAGTATGTGGTGCAGATGGTGGGCAGCACGGGGCGTACCTCTACACGGTTGCTCACGGCATCCTCCCCGCCGGGGCCGGTGGCAATGGCGGTAAGGGTGCACGTGCCCACCTGCGTGGCGCTGTAGGTGAGGTGGGTGGTGGCGCTTTCACCGTGGCGTAGCTGCACCTGTTGCGTTTGCTCCAATCCCTGTAAGCGCACCGCCCAAGTGCCGTCTGTACCGGTGTTGTTGGTGAGGGTGACGGGAATTTGCACGCAATCCCCCACGCGCAGGAAGAAGGGTGTGCCCATGCTCAGCATGAGCCCTTGCTCCACCTGCAACGCGCCCTCCGCCGAGCCGAAGGCACGCCCATTCTCCCCGATGGCAACGGCGTACACGCGGTAAGTGGTCAGGGTGTCCGCCACCTTGCCTGTGGTGCTGAAGCAGCCGTCCGCATCCGTGAGCACCTGCGTTTGCCAAATGGGGGTGGGGGTGAAATTCTGCCTGATTTTCGGGGTGTAGAAGATGCCGCCATCCAGCCAATCACCTCCACCACCCAAGCCGCTGCCTAGGCCATCCCCTAAATCAACAGCGTAGCCCTCCATCCACAGCTGCTCCGGGAGCAGGGTGGGGTAGCTCAGGCTCATCTCGTGCAAGGTACCGGACAAATCTAAGTCCAACTCGGAGTCATCGGATAAATCAATGTCTACTTCGGAATCATCATCAGGTGTATCCATGCCCGATGCGGAATAATAAAAGCGAGTATTGCGCAGGAAATGCAGGTAGTCTGCGTGCCGGTGGTTCATGAAGCACCGCCCCGGCTCGCAATCCATGAAATCCGCCCTGTAGCCGGCGGTGTAGAAATTCATGCACGGCGGCATGTAATGGCGCATGGCCTGCATCACGCGGGTGAGCTTCGCCCCCCAATCCGGCAGGGTGTAGGTGAGGAGGCTCTGCATGCCGGCATCCACCGCGTACACACAGAGCAGGGCACCAGCAGCGGGGGTGCCATCCGCCTGCAGCACCTTGCCGCGCAGGCATACCTCCGCCCCGGGGGCAATGGGCTGCCCTTGGGGCTCCAGCTGCACGTGCAGACGGGTGTCCGCCGTGGGGGCTTCCGCACGGTAGGTGTAGAATTCCACCGCCGTGTGTTCCCCTGTGGCTTGCTGCTGCAGGAGCATGAGGGTGGCATGCAGGCGGCAGCCATGCTCCTGCGCTTGCAGGGGAATGCGCACCTGCTGCCTGCCCGCGTTCAGCGGCAGGGTGAGACTGCGCACGTGCTCCTCCGCCCCTTGTATGACGACAAAAGCAGTGCCTGCCACTTGCGGGCTCACGTTAAAGCTCAGGCATCCCTCTTCCACCGTGGCTTCCATGGGTTTACCTGCATTATGAGCATCTTGGTGGTATGAGTACCAATGATTCGTGTAGGTGTTGGTATTACCGGCGGGGTCCGTGCCGGAGATGCGCAGCTGCGCCTTCTGTAATTTACCGCGGTATTGCGGGTGGGTGCGTTCAAACTCGCGCACCAGGGCTTCCTCATCAATCCGCACGCCCTCACGACAGTTTGCAGGCACGGTGATGCTGCTCTCGTGCACGGTGATGCTTTGCTTGCTGTACACCACCAAACCGTTCGGCAGGGTCTCCGGCATGTATACCGAGCCTTCCAGCGTGAGGCGCAGCTCTTGCGGGCGCTGCAAAGGCTCTTCCGTGCCGCTGCGGTACAGGTGGAGGCGCCTCTTATCGAGCCTGATGCAGAAATCCGCCGCGTACAGCTCAGTTTGGTAGCTGTTTGACACGTATTCCATGTGCTCATTGGCCACATAACTGTTGATGGAGAGCTTGGCGAGCACGTTTTCACCCTCTTGCGGCCAAGGGGCGAAGGTGTGCGTGTAGGAGGCCTTGCCCTCGGCATCGAGGAGGAGCTCATGCAGCACACCGTTTATGCACAGGTTGGCTGTTTGGGCGCTAAGGGGTGTGCCATGGTAGTTCTTGGCCTGCAGGTGCACGGTGACTTGCTGCGGGCGCACGGGGGCCAGCTCCACCCGCTGCTCCAGCGCAAAGGAGTTGCGGCGGAAGCAGCTCAGCGGTATGATTTCCCATGCCGTGGCGGTGTTGCAGCTCAGTTTCAGCTCTATTTCGGCGTCCTCTTGGGTTTTCGGCAGCTGTAGGTCGAACCGGAAAGCGCCGTGGCTGTCCGTGGGCACCTCCATCTCTGCGAAGGGGCTGTCATGGAGCAGGGCCTGCACCCGCACGCGAGCTTCCGGCGCGAGGGCGGGTTTGCCCTGCGCATCCATGCAGCGGTATGTGCCGAACCCGTGCAGCACATCCCCCGTGGAGTAGATGCTGCGGTCCGTTAGCAGGCACAGGGCATCTCGCTTCGCGGGCTTGTCGACCTCAAACCCCGGCATGGTGACGAGGGTGTAATCATCCCCGCATTGCAGCAGGGCTTGAAAGTCTAAGGTGAATCTGCACTCCGGCAGCAGGCAGACAGCCACCCCTCGGTTCAGGGTGGTGGTGTGCAGCGTTTCTTTGCTGTTAAACAGCCGCACCGTGCCGCTCTGCACCGGCTGCCCGCTTGATAGGTGGGTGGCATACAGCATCCCCTCGCTCCCCACGGCATGCAGGTCCGTCACGTGCACGGCATAGTACGCGCAGGGTGAGAGTTCATCGGCGGCGGCACGCAGCTCCTCCGGCAGCTCAGGCTGCACCTGCAGTATGTACATGCCGGGGCGCAGGGTACCCTCCACTAGGTCATCCAGGCACACCGTGCTGATTTGGTCCTGTATGCCGATGGGACCCGCTATGGGGTACAGGTGCTCCGGGCCGTAGCTGAGGGCTGCCCACTCCTCGTCACCGGAGAAATTGTACGCGCGGCGCAGCACGTCTCGGAAGTCGACGTATTGCTCCGCACTGAGCCTTGCTGCCCGCACCCGCAAGCCCGTGCAGCCGATGCTGCGCAACTGCAACTCGTGCGAGCCGCTCGGGGTCATGCGCATGGGGGTTGTGTGGATGCCGCCGCCATCCGACAGCGCAGGGCAGAGCGGCTCTATTTTAGCTTGCAGGGTGAGCGCATGCTTGGTTTCCAGCCCGTAGGCAGCGCGTATGCCCGCGGGCAGGCTCACGCTGAGCGCCTGCGGCAGCTCTGCCAGCCCCTCCACCTCTATCAGCATGCGGTCGGAGAGCGCTTGAGGGTAATCCACGGGGAATTCCTCCCCCACGGCGGGGACTGCCTTCTTCATGTTGAGGGTGAAGCGTACCGTTTCCTTGCCGAGCCGCAGCTCCTTGGTGTCCCCGCTGTCCGTGCTCACTGCCTGCACACCCCCGCACCGGATGCTCATGCGCCGGAACAGCTCCTGCACATCCGCATCGTTCAGCGGCGCGCTGAACAACAGCCCGAGGCAGATGCGCGACTCACCCTCCACCCGCGCCAAGCCCAAGTGCAGCTCCGCTTTCAACTCCGTGTCGAACCCTACCTTCACTTCCTCAAACTTCACGTAGGGCACCTCCTCCCGCAGGCGCAGGGTGCTCATGCCACGCAGCGGGCGCGTGGGCTGCACCTTGAGGATTCCCGGCAGCTCCGTTTGTGGGGTGTAGTTGCTCAGCACCTTGGGGGATACGCGGTGCAGCGCATAGCTCAGCCCCCTGTTGCGGGCTTCCTCCACACGCACGCGGCTGCATGTTGCCGGCACCACCGTGCCGTCCTCCTCCTCAAAGCAGAAATGCAGCTTTTGCGCGTCGAGGTCGCAGTAGCGGTAAATGTTCTGTCTCACGAACACCGCCACCGCTCCCTCCGCATAACCCCCTTGCAAGCTGCGGGATATGTCCGTGTCCGCATACAGCACGCATGGTGGCGCCGTCAGCTCAAACTCCGCGTTCTCTATCTCATCCCCATTCAGGTAAAATCTTGCCTCCTTGCGCAGGCTCAGCTTGTAGCGTGCCCCCACTTTTGTGCCGGGACGGTAAAAAATGCCCAGCCTGTTGTTGCTCACCCACCTCAGTTTAGGCAGTGGCTCCGGCCCGCTCAGCTCCCAATCGCGCAGCAGCTCCTCCCCTCCTCCTCGGACTTTTTGCATCTCGTGCACCGCTTGCGGGAACTTTATCTGCATTTGGTCGGAGTACTCTATGCCCTCGTGTGGGTATGACTGCAGACTCCCGGCCTGCACCGGCAATAGCAGTAAACATGTTAAAATGAGAAATCGAAGGATGGTGTTCATGAGGCGTACGGGGGGGGCTTTATCTTGGATTTACTATAACGCCCGATGCGCTATCTTTCAAGAATTAAAGTGTTACAAAAGTGTTACAGAAGCCTGCTCCTCCCCACATGTGTCACAAAGTTTGTCGGGGAGAAGTGTTATAGTAATATTTTCCGGATAAGCTGGCAGAAAAACAAAAAGGCGCTTACCGGGAAGAGAATCGCTGCAATGATTGCCCCAATAGAAAAGAGTAATACTCTGATTGGTTGTGTAGTAAATTCCGCATGGCAGATGAGGGGATGATAAACAGCGCTCCACCGCCATGCGAAAACCCCGGCTACCGTGGGAGTGGTAACCGGGGTTTCTAGTGTAAGTTTTGAGAGATGAGAGAATGTTTAATTAGGCCTTGGCCTCTTCTTCAGCGGATACTTCGTCCTCTTTCTTGGGCATCTTGCCGGTGGTGAAGTACTGCTCGATTTCCTCAAGCGTACGGCCCTTGGTTTCCGGCATGAAGAAGGCAGCAGTGATGAAGTAGATTACCGTGAATCCGGCCAACCAGAAGAATACGCCGGAGTAGCCGGCGGAGCCAACCCACGGCAGGAAAGTACCTGCAATGGTGGTGGAAACGGTCTGGTTGATGAGCAGAGCGATGGCCATGCCGTTAGCACGGATGCGGTTGGGCATGAGCTCGGAGAGAGCCAGCCATACGCATACACCGGGACCTGCTGCATAGAAGGCGATGAATACCACGAAGAAGCCGGTAACTGCCCAGCCGGTGATGGGAGAGGGTTTCATGCCCAGCTCGGCGCGGGCGATGGCAACCTCCTTGAGTGTGCCCACCTCGGGCTGCTCTTGCCAGAAGCAGCAATTGTCAATGAAGTTTGGCTCAGCGGCGAAGTCCGGGGCGATGATGATGCGGTCGCTGTTTTTCTCCAGTTTCTGGATGGTGGCGATAATCTCGTCCTTCTTGGCCTCGTCTGCGCCAACGATGGTAAGAGCGCCTGTGCGCAGTTTGTCGGAGAGGGAAAGCTCGCCCTCCTCGGCGGTACCCTGCTGCTTCTTTAAGAAGTCCTCCTTGGCCTTAGCCAAGTCGATAGTTTCTGCAGCCAGAGCGTTGTCCTCATAAACAAGCGGGGTAACGTTGCCATCCTTGTCTTTAACCTGCAGACCCTCCAGTTTCTTGAGTTCGGCTGCGCGGTCATAGTATTCAGCTACAAGCTGGTTGTCGCTGCCCTGTTTATAGGTAACGATGAGTTGAACACCATCTTTAACTTTGCCGTCGGCTGTAAGCTCGGGATTGCCCGCTGCAGCGTTGTTTACAACTTCTTCAATAGAAACGGCAAGCTGAGCCTTTTGGTCACTGGCGCCTTTGAGTTGCTTGTTAAGCTGCTCTGTTACATAGGGGGTGACGTCCACGCGGTTGCCCTCCACCATAAGGAACATGGAGCCCACGCCGGCAAGACCGACGATGATGCCCAGCGTGCCCATCTTGAGAAGGAAGGTGCGTCCTTTCTTGTCCACGAGGGTCACGGCGACGATCGTCATGAGCATGTTGACAATCTTGATGGCAAGGTCAGCGTAGTTGGCTGTTTCACCTTCAAGACCGGCCTGTTGGAAAATCTTGACGGAGTAGTTAAGTACGGAGTTGATGCCCGTAGCCTGCGTGCAGGCCAGCACCACTACTGCGAGAATGAAGGGAATGACGTACTTGCGCTGCAACAGGGAGTCACCCTTGGCTGCCTCTGCCATTGCGGCCTTGTCGGCTGCTTCTTTGGCGTCTGCTTCCTTCATTTCATCCAGAATCGCGCGGGCGGCTTCCTCTCCGTTGTTGGCTGCAAGTGCCAGCAGAGCCTCATTTTCACGGCCGTTGCGGTACAGCCAGCGCGGGGATTCTTTGAGCTTGAATGCTCCGAAGAAGAGGATAATGCCGGGGATGGCGGAGCACCAGAAGATTACCTGCCAGGCAATGGTCTTGGCGGTGTCAGTCACCATGACGTCATCAGCCGCACCAACGCACATGGTGGTGATAAGGCCGATGAGGGCTGCAAACACCAGACCCACCGTGAGCATGAACTGGAACATACCCGTGCCCTTGCCGCGGGAATCTGCATCCAAGCACTCAGCCAAATACATGGGTACCACCACGCCGACTAAACCGGCAGAGGCACCTTGCAGAATACGGCCGGCCATCAGCATGCCGAATACACCGCCGGAGAAGCAGATAACCGGGATGCTCAGCGTGAAGAGCAGGGCAGAGATGATGATGACTTTCTTACGCCCCAGCCACTCGGCCAGCATGCCGGCAAACAGGGAGGAAAGAACGGAACCTGCCAGCACAGCAGCTACCACAAGGGAAATCTCCTGCGGTGTGTAGGTGGAGGTTTCTTCAATATACGGGAGAGCCGCAGCAATCACACCTACGTCAATGCCGTAGAGAAGACCACCGAGACCTGCCATTACCATCAGGTAAAGGGCATAACGTTTTACCGAAGCGGAGCGCTCCGTTGTCGTTGCGTCTGTACTCATAACGGCTGTATTATACCACTATCAGGTTAGAGTGCAAGCCCGAAATACAAATTTACCCTATGCCAAATGCTGAATTTGCGGGTTGAATACATAAAACGGCAGGTGCCGTAGGAGGCACCCGCCGTTAAAAAGCTAGCAATCAGCGTGCTCAGGCTTTGCTTTCCTCCTGCTTTTTCTTGGGCAGGATGAAGCAGCAGAGACCACAGAGAATCATGAGGATACCGGCCAAGCTGAGAGTGGCACTCAGCGGAGTCCCCTGATCCTTGAGGAAGCCTCCGAACCAGGATACAAAGGCGCCTGCACCCACGGAGGTGAGGTTGAGAAGTCCGTAACCCGTGGCGGAGAACCGCTCGTCAATCTGGGAGCGCAGCACCGGCATGAGGGTGGCATCCATGGCACCTTGGGCAATGCCCTGGGTGGCAACAAGTGCCAGAACAATGGCAAGCCCGAGCCCCTCGCCCAATACCATGGCGAGAATCACGCACGGGCCGGCCAGGCAGAAAGCGATGCCGGGAACATAGGCGCGCGCATTGCAGTTGCGCAGGTACCAGCGGTCTGCTATTACTGCTGCTGCCAATACTGCGGCGTATTTAGCCAAGTTAATCCAGAAGGTGGCTTGCGGAGCGGCAATATCTGCGGGAATCTTGAACATCTCTTCAACCAGGGTGGGGTACCAGTTCATGAGGAACCAGTTGGCAAAGCCGGCACAGGCAATCATAGCCATGAGGATAGCCATGGCGCGCCCGGTAAAGAGCCCCTTGAGGGCATCCTTGAGGCCAATCTTGTTGGAGTCGTCCTTCTTTTCTTCCTTAACTTCTGTAGTTGTCTCGGCGGCGGGAGCAGTATCGCCCTCGGGGTCGCGCAGGAAGAAGATAACAACGAGTGCGTATGCAACGCCGATGAAGCCGAATACCTCGAACGTGATGCTCCAGCCGAGCTGGCAGGGCGTGCCGGCCATCATGGCACCGCAACCGGCTATCATTTGTCCGGTGTAAATACCACTCATGTGCAAGCCGGTTGCCAAGGAGCGGGTCTTGCCTCGGTGATAGTCTGTGATGAGGGCAAGTGCGGCGGGGATGTAGAAGGCCTCACTCACTCCCATGAGGGCGCGCCAGAATATGAGCTCTTGGTAGGAGGTGGAGGCACCGGTCATGTAGGTGACGACGGACCAAATGACCAGCGACATGAGGATGATGAACTTGCGGCTGAAACGGTCCGCCAGATAACCGCCGACGGGGCTGAGTACTGCGTATACAATCAGGAAGAAAGAGGTGACGAGGCCAAATTCGCTGTCCGTCATTTCAATGCCGCCGTTCGGGGCGTCTACGATAGAACTGCGCAGAGCTGCAAGCAGTTGGCGGTCAAAGTAGTTGAGCATGACGACCACCCAGAGGACGGCTACGGCAATCCATGCCCACTTGCCGGGGTTATCGACGCTGTTTTTTGCTGCCGGTTTGAGCTTGAGACCGTGTTTCTTGGCCATAATGCAGGCAAAGATGGCAATGGCCAAACCTCCCCAGAGTGTGAAGGGTGCAAAACCGGCTAAGCCTTGGGCAATGTTGCGAGCCGTGAGCTGGGCGTCGGTGTAGGGGGTGAGAACCACCTCGCTGATGTACGGAGTGCGTATGCCGGGGGCTGTTTCACCGGAAATGACGTAAAGCTTGTCCCCGCATTTGACGGCAGGAGCCGTGGCAATGCCGATGGCAAGCTCGCCGGCTTTCTGCCACTCGTTTGTCTCCGGGTTGTAACGGTAAATCTTACGGCTTTGTCCGGGGTGGTTTTCATTTTCCTTGAGCTGGCCGGCGATTTCTTTTCTGTAGTAGTTGCCGGGGTCGCCACCGAGGACGTAGAGCCCTTGCTTACCTGCGAACATGGGGCCGGCCGGGGCTACGAGGGTTTCTCGCATGTCGGCTGCTTTGCTCCATGTGTTGGTGGTAATATCATAGCAGAGTGTGCTGCTGAGGTAGGTGCGCTGAGCTTTCCCTTCGGCGTTGGGAGCTAAGGAACAGCCACCGGCCACGTAAATCTTGTTGTTCCAATTACCGGCAACGGCCAGCATGCGGGCATCCGGCATGTCGGGCAGCGGGATCCAGCCTGCGGCCGGGGCTGCGGTGTCAAATACATAGGCTTTGTTAAGAGCCGTGGTGGAGTCCGCCTTCTCCTGACCACCGAATACGTAGAGCTTGTTACCTACCTGTACATAGGCTGCATAAGCGCAGCTCTGCGGCAGCGGAGCGAGTTCTTCCGTAACGAGTTTGCCGTCCTGCACGCTTGCTTTTAGCGTGGTGGCAATGTGTCCGGTTTCATTGCAGCCACCTGCAATGATGATGCTGTCCGCTCCGTTCGTTGTATGGGCTGCATATCCGATGGTGTAGGGGAGGTCTCCTACCTTGGTAGCACTGCCATTTGCCAGATTGAAGCTGATGACGTCGGAGTAGAACTTCTTGTCACCTCGCTCGGCGGCTGTTTTTGCTCCCTTTTTGGCGTTCGGGAAGTTGGCGCCGCCGGACATGAGGATTTTGTCGTCCCCGGTGGTGGCAACCATACCGGCACGCCCGATTTCATCCGTAATTTTCTTGAGGTCTTCTTTACCGGTGGCTGAGGCTGCTTCCGGATGTGCAGAAACGACCAATCCGGCAACCGGAGCAGCCGTAGCCTTGGGCGCGGGTGCTGCTGCGGGAGTAGGCGTAGCCTCGGGCGCGGTATCTTGTGCCATGAGTGGCATGGCAACCAGCGCGAGGCTGAGTAGTGTTTTCTTCATGCGTTAATATGGGGTTTGATCATTAAGGGGTCAGTGTAACTTGGCGCCCCAGACTTGGTTGGAGCGTTTGCCGGGGCGTTGCTCTCCATTGACAATCACCGCGAGTCCGTTCCACTCTGCACAGGGCAGTACGGCACGGGCTACGGCCATCTCGCCGGCATCAGCCCACTCGTTGGTGGCGGGATTGTAGCAGAGGGTGAAATTGTGGAATCCGGGGTGGTTTTGCGGGGTGTAGCCCTTTACCGTGGCGTCATCACCTCCCAGCATGTAGATGCGCCCGTTGATGACGGGGGCGGGCGTGGGGGCTGCGGCACAGAAGTGCGGTAGGTAGGCCAAACGGCGCCATCCGGTGGCTTCGTTGTAACTCCAGGCCTCGGTGAGCATATCGCGCACTTTGCGTCCGTTCTCGCCGTCTTGCAGACCAATGCCACCGAGCACGTAGATGGTGCTACCGATGGTGGACATTTGTTGCAGGAAGCGTCCGCGTGCCGGAAGTGCAGGTCCCTCGCTCCATGTCTCGGTGGCGGGGTCGAATATCCAAAGGCGACTTTCGGCATCCTGCTCACCCACGGCAAGGCTGCCACCCTGCACGTATACTTTGCCACCCATGACGGCTGCTGCATGGCCGGTAAGGGTTACGGGTAAGGAGGGCAGCTCTCGGCAGGTTACGTCTTTGCCGTCCCAAGTGAGCATGTAGCAATCTGCCACGGCTCCGCCTGCATTGCTGCCGCCTATTATCATCATACCCTGTGGCAGGGTGGCCGTGGCTCCGTAGCCCAAGGGTTTGGGTAGGGGCGTGGCGTCCATCCAGCCTGCGCTGTCCGCTGTCATTACGAATACTCGGTCTGTCCAACGCTTGGGACCACCCTCCCACAGCGGCTTTTCCGGGAAATTGGCACCGCCTGCAACGATGAGAGCTCCGTTGCTGACACCGGCGTATGAGCCTGCAAATCCCTCAGCATCCGGCAAATCTGCCAGTTGCTTCCATTCAAGAGAAAGTTCATTGTTACACATTACAGTGTGGACTCTACCATATTCCGGGCTGTGCTGCAAGCAAAAAGCTTGCTTGTTAAGCCGGAAGTTAAGCCCGGGTGTGTAACAGTGTAATAATCAGAGTATAAATTTGACGCGCACCGGGTATGCTTGTTAAAATGGCGCTGCATGAAACTACACCTACCCTTAATATTAAGAATGTTGGCGGTGAGCTGCGGAGCATCCGTGGCATGCGCCGCTGTGGGCGATACAGGAAGCACGTGGGATGCCGCTTGGGGAGCTGCCGGGCTTGCAAATGCTCCGGATGCCGCAGCTGCTCAGTACCAAGCGGACGTTACGGCTTCCGGCGTGACGGCCTTGGTGCAACCGCCGGGTCAACCTGCACCCTATGATTTCGGTACCTATACAGCTATTACGCTGGTCGGCGGAGGTAACAGCACGGCTCAGATTATCGGCGGTGCATCCGCTACGGATGCCAATACAACCGGTAGCGTGCAACGGAATAGTTGGATAGCTGCGGAATCCGGGGAATACATGCTGTTGGTGGGTGGAAACTTTGCGGATAACTGGAATGCCGGTGTTCCGTTCAACTTTACGGGGGATTCTCACATCTTGGTGAATGGCGCAAATGTCGGTAATGTTATCGGCGGTAATTATAAGGACGGATTGTCGGCTTCTTTTACCGGTAATTCCTACATATCCGTAATGAGCGGGAATGTTCGCGGCGCCATTGTAGGAGCCGGGGTGGTAACTCATAACCGTGATGTTCAATTTGCGGGGGATACCCATGTTTTTGTCTATGTGCCACTGGCAGATAACTCCGGCCCGGCCGTCAATTTGCTTCCGGCCAATGCCGTGCTCGGAGGATTCGGGTGGGCTACCAATACTTGGAAGACCCAAACCCTCAGCGGGGATACGCATGTGAGTGTCAATCTCGGTGCGTACAGCGGTGCGCCCGCTTCTTTTGCCAAGCATATTGTAGGCGGTGGTTTCAATGGTTCCGGTGCCAATGCTCAAGTGATTGAGGGTGATACCAATGTGACAGTTGACTTGGGGGCGCAATCCATGGCCTCCGGTGTTCGCGTAATCGGAGGGCACTGGGTGAATGCCGGTACGGGGCGTGTGGAGGGAACCTCTAACCTGAGTATCAGCGGCGGTGGCTTCGCGGATTGGGTGGTGGGAGCCTCGTGGACGGATACCGCCGGTACAAATACAGCACACGGCGGGGTTCGGATGTTGCTTTCGGGCGGTACGTTCAGCGGTAATGTGCTGGGGGCTTCTCGCTTGGCCGCCGGTGTGGCCAAGGCGGAGGTAGGGGACGTGCAAATTGAGGTGTCCGGGAGTGCGGCACTAGGCTCTACGTTGTACGGTGGCTATTATATTAACGGTACGGGGACGGATGCTGTGGAGGCCACGCTCGGCGATGTTGCCATTACATTTGCCGGTGGCGAGGTGTCTAACATAATCGGTGGCAGTTACCTGAGTCGCAATAATGCGGATGTTGTGGTGGAGCAAGGCAACATCACTATTGTGTTGCAGGGCGGGTCTCTCACCGGTAATATCCATGCCGCCGGGCAGCAGGCCGGCAGCTCTTCCATGCGTACCGAATCCACGTCCGTCAGCATCGGCTCTGCCGTTCAACTGGCTGCGGGTATTGCCATATCCGGTGATTACGCCGGCAACAACATAACTTCTCTTGTAAGCGGTCAGCGTGTTCTCATTTTTAATGATGCTGCCACGTATGCTGATACTGCTGAGGTGCGTTTTGAATCCTTTGATGAAGTCCGTGTTGCCACCGGTGGCAGTGTGGTGATGGGTGAGCTTGCTGCCACCTCTTCTTTGCTCAAAAGCGGCGGTGGCTCGCTGGCGTTGTCCGCTCATTCCCCCCTGTCGGAGCTTGTCATTTCCGGTGGCTCGCTGGTTTCTCAGTCCGGTATTGATGCCGCCGGGCTGACGAGCCTTCAGATGGCTGCCGGTACGGCTTTGAGCGGTGTGGAGGGTGTCCTGTCTGCGGGCGGAGCCTCCGGTACAACGCTCAATTTGGCCTTGGCGGAGCAGAATGTCGGCCTCGGGGCGGCTGCTGTGCCCATCATCAGCGGTGCGAACCTTGCCTTGGACATCACGGGCCCGGAAAACCTGGTGCTGGACTTGTCTGCCGATGCCGTGGTGGATATTTTGGAAGCTCACCGCACCGCCGGAGCCGTCAGTTGGGTAACGCTGACGAATGGCTCCCTGCAAATGGCGGAAAGTGCCTACTCTGCCATCCTCCCGGAGCTGTCCACGTATGGCGTGCGTGTTGCGGGCACGAGCGGCGGCAGTATTCTCATCAGCGGCGAGGCACAGGATGTTTATTACGTCACCGCCGATGCCGCCATGACCAACCCGCACACCGTGAACACCTACCCGACTTTGGGGATGTACGCCGGGGTTGTCATTGAGGGGGGCGAGTCGCTTGAGCTTTCCCTACCCGGTGATGAAGATGCCGGCACCGTTGCCGTGGTGCGTAACCTGACCGGTGGCAGCGCAAGCACGCTGCTGCTCAACAACAGCACCGCTTCCGGGGTAGCAAGTGCAGAGCTTTTGCAGAATACGGATACTCAGATGGCCGGCGATATTCTTGCCGGCAACGCTACCGTGCTTGTCAAAAACGGTAATGCTTCTCTGACCGTCGGCGGAAATGTGCAAGCTCCGAATGTGCAGGTGACGCAAGGCTTGTTATCACTCAACGGTACTGACAACCGCTTGCAATCCGTGAGCGGGGCGGGGCAGCTCACCTTGGCTTCAGGCTCCGCCTCCGCTTTCAGTTTCGATTCCGATGCCGAGGCGCGTATCCTGAATATTGCGTCTCTGGTGGTGGAGGACGGCGCGTCCATTACTCTGCATTCCACCGGCTCACAGCCACTCAGGCATGCCGAATATGTGCTCGGCGAGGTTGAACATGCAGATTTGGGGGCGCTCTCACTCACTTTATCCGGTGTACCGTTTCTGCGCGTGGACGCGCAACGTAGTTTTTTGGCGTGGAAAGACGGTAAACTACTGCTTTATGCAGTGGAGTCCGGGCACAACCCCTTGCAGGACATTGCGGAAAGCCGGAATGGCCGCGCCGGGGCTCATTTGCTGTGGGAGGCTTTGCCGGATGGCGGGGCAGACGTGGCTGCTGCGTACCGTGCGGCAGAACGCCTGGCTGAGCAGGGAAAATACGCGGACGCAGACCGCTTGATGTCCGCCGTTGCCGGTTCTTCATACGCCGCCGTAGGCGCCGCTTTGCATGAGGATATGCTGCAACGCCTGGCTGCCGTCCGCAACCGTGTTGTAAACATGGGATTACCGGAGTGCTACGAGTATGAGGGCTTACCTTATGTGAATGCGTGGTTCCAGATGGATGGCGGCTACTCGGATTTATCCTCCTCCGGTACGGATTCCGGCTATTCTCTCGGCACTTGGGGCGGTACTGTAGGGCTGGATGCGGACTTTAACTCCTCCTGTACGGCCGGTGTGGCTTTTTCCGCCTTGTACGGGGATTTTGATGCCTCCGCACCGGATCATCTCAGCGGCGATTTGAACCGCTACTATCTGTCGCTCTACGGAAAATACCGTCAGGGCGCATGGTCACACGCTCTGGTGCTGAGCGGTGGCCGTGCAGAGGCTGATTTGCAGCGCCGTGTTCATATCCCGGGAGCATACACCTACGCCACCCACTCCTCCTCCCACGGTTACGCTTTCGGCCTGCTCTACGAGCTCGGTTACAAGTTCACGGCGGATGACTCTGCCCTCAGCTACCTGCAACCGGTCTTCAATGTGGCATACACCCATACACGCCTCGGCTCTTTCACGGAGCAAGGCGCCGATGCTGCCCTTCATGTGGGGGAACAAGCGCTCAATGCCCTCGTGTTCGGCGCCGGTGTGCGTGCTCAGACCCTCATCGGTGAAAATTCCGACAACCGCCCCGGCACGCTGCAAGCCCGCGCCCTGCTCAAAATCCATGCTTTGGACCGCCACAGCGAGGCCGATGTCGCCTTTGCCCGTTCTGCCGCCCGCCGTTCCGTCATCTCGTCTGAGGCCGGCCTGCTCGGCTGTGAGCTTGGCTCCTCCGTCTGCATCCCCATCGGCCCTGATTCCGCAGAGCTCTACTTGGATGCCGCCATCGAGCTCCGCTCCGGCTGCACGGACTTCAGCGCCGCCTTCGGCCTCCGTTTCCGCTTCTGAGCCCATTTTTCCTCCCGCGTTTGCCGGATTCGGTGCGCGTGGGAGGAAAATTTTGCTTGATGCGTGCTGTGTAAACTGATACGATGAAAACACAAAAGGAGATGCCGATATGATACGCCGAATAATAGCAGCAGTAGCGTTGATGTGTGTGCCGGTGGTGGGTGCAGCCCCTAAGGGTAAAGCCCCCGAGACCCTGCCCGGTGGGTGGGTGTATGAGTGGGGAGATGAGTTTAACGGCAGAAAACTCAACGAAAAGAAGTGGGCTTATGAGCTCGGCGTGGTGCGTAACCCCGGCGCCTCGCAGGCTTACACAAAGGATTGTGTGAAGGTGCGTAACGGTAAGCTGATTCTTATCTCCAAGGCGCAGGAAACGCCCAACAGCACTTACAGGGAAGGCTCGAATGTATGGTATGAGAAGATTAAGACTCAGCCCTTTGCCAGTGGCTCTGTGACCACGCGCAATGTTAAGCATTTTGAGGCTCCGGGGCGCTTGGAGTTCCGTGCCAAGGTGCCGAAGGGTAAGGGTGTGTGGCCCGCTATTTGGACCATGCATGTTAATAACTATGGCTGGCCTGCCAATGGCGAGATTGACATCTTGGAGCATATTTCGCAGGAGCCCGGTACCTGCTATTCCATTTTCCGGTGGGGTAAAAATGGTGGCAATCAGGAACATAAGGTTATCCGTACCACGCGCTTTGAGGATTACAGTAAGGATTTCCACGTGTATGTGCTGGAGTGGGATGATGAGGTGATGCGCATTCTCATCGATGATAAGGAGGTGGGCCGCGTCAATATCTCTGATGCCAATTACCCGAACGGTGATAACCCGCTCAAAACGCCCTGTTACATCATCATGAATACTGCCCTCGGCGGTAACGGTACTTGGCCGGAAAAGGCTGATGCTAAGGATTACCCCGTACAGTTCGAGATTGATTACGTCCGTTACTACACCCGTAAAAACGGTTCCGATGCTCCCGACCAACCCAAAAAGAAAAAGGGTAAGAAAAAGAAGAAGTTTCAATAAAAATGCATGAGTGTTCGCCTATTGACGTGAAGATATGGAAAGTGTAAAAAACGAGCTTTCTCTCATCAGCAGGAAAGCTACCGGCTACCAAATCGGTGGTACAACTTCTTCGGGGCTCCAGCAAAACGTCGAGGGGGGGCAGTGCTGGGCGTGCCCATAGATTTAGTAAAAAAATTAGGATTGACCATCAACGCAATAAAAAGTAATTTAACCACAGCTCCAAGCATCGGCTCAGAAATTCCTTAAACTACATCGCCGGTGGTCAGAAAACGGGGCGCACCTCAATATCATGCAGTTATGATGACATTAATCGTGGATAGAAATCTTAGTGTAAATGGTTCAACTTTTAGTCGACTGCGTCGCTGTGTAAATGTTTTATTGATGACTTTAAATATGCTGACGAGTCGTTGTTTCTATTTAGTAATGGGTGTGTGTATCTTTTTTTCTATGGTCGGAAATTCGAGTGCTTGTATGAATTCTTCTTTACCATCAACTCATAATCCGCAAGAGACGACCTCGGAATTAGGGTTGCTTCCTGAACAGCAGCTTGCGATTGCATGTGTATATGGCGCGGAGGATATTGTATCTAAGCTGCTCAAGAGTGGTATCTCCCCCAATGTGCAACTTGAATTGGCAAGCGGGGAAAGTTGCACTCTGTTGTCATATGTTGTTCAAAATCGTATTTCAGCGCGGATTTTAGAAATGTTACTTTCTTCTGGCGGCAATCCATCAGATGAAGTTGTTTTAGCAGCAATTCAGGGACGCCGCATTGACTTGTTGCAAAAACTTCTTGAGAGTGGAGGGAATCCGAATTCTGAAATCCGACAGGGAAATGAAAGAATTATTGCTATATTAGAGGCTGCTTCAATTGGCATTGACGATGCCCAAGATGGCAAAACTTTGCCGGGACGTATGGTTGAGTTATTAATTCGTCATGGTGCAAACATACATGTGAGTACACAAACGGGGGATACGGTCTTGCACATTGCAGCAATGCGCCCGGGGTGTGAACATGTAATACCATTGCTTGTATGTGAAGGTGTCGATATCAATGCAGTTAATAATGAAGGCATGTCTCCATTGATGATTGCCTCACAGTTTGGTCGAGATGATGTTTGCGAAACTCTTATCAGTTCGGGGGCTGATAGAACATTGAGCAATAAACAAGGCTTGACGTCAATACAACTTCGAGAAATGCAGCCATCTGATGATATGCTTAAATTAAGGGATATGGCAATGCCCTTTACCTATTCTGAGCCAGAAGCGACAAGATTATTGCATCTATCCAAAGAAAGATTGAATGATATTCCCTTTGGTAGACCCATTTTAATTGAAGCTATATTATGGAATAATGTTCCAATGGTTCGTTTACTACTTGAACATGGAGCCAATCCGAATATACAATCATCTTTTTATAAAACTCGGCTCGACAGGGCGTATGAAAAAGGTAAGCCGGTATCGGCTTTGTATCATGCGGTATACCATGCTCGAAGTATCCCCATCGTGAATCTCTTACTAAAGCATGGAGCTGTAGATTCAACTGTAGATATGAGAGATACCATTTATGCAATTCAAACAGAAGACGATTTTAACACTGTTTTACATAATTGGGTTTCTGTTGATGAGATTTTTCCTTGTCACATAAAGTACTTAGTTGAACATGTGTCAGATTTGACGGAAGTTATTATTAACCAAAGTACAAAGTTTGAGGAAGTTGATTACTTGTTATTACAGGCAGTAAAAACAAGAGACGTTTCAGTTGAGTTAATACAGCAATTATTTGCAAAAGGGGCAAATCCTAACGCTCGTGATGAGTTTGGGTGTACACCTCTCATGTATGTTTATCCTACCAATACGGAATTGATACACTTACTACTGGAGAATGGCGCCGATATAAATGCCCAAGATACTGAAGGAAATACAGCTCTGCATCATTTGACGGATAAATATCTCCTATCAGAGGAAGATTCTTATTCCAATATAGAGTTACTCATCTCCTCCGGTGCCGATGTCTCTGTAAGGAACTGCAATGGAGAAAACTCCTTGCAATACGGTTTGCGCCTTGCTCATACCAGAGTAATGGAAGAATTTATATTAATGAGCTATGGAGAAAGATTAAAAAAACACTCGGATTTCATAGACGCTTTACGTCTGGCACAACAGAAGGCTGGATATCTTTGGGAGCTTATGAGAGTATATAACGTGGCTCATTAATGGATATGCCGTTTTTGTTAATATAAATGAAAAAGCTCCCCTTCTGCAGGTTCAACTTGTTAGCTATGACGCCCCTTGCTGACGGAACTTTCCCTGAGGCAAGTTAATGGCTTTTTTATGGAATAGGCAATTGTATTGTGCGATAACGTGAACATAGATTCACATTATCGCACTCTTGTATATATGGATGTTGGTTAAATGCTGGCGATGCAAGTTTTTTTCTGTAAAATCTCTGTCATTGTGGCAAAACACGTTTGCAAGTTAGGTTAAGTAGCGGAGTTTTTCGGTTGAGACGAGGCTGCTTTCAGCACCTTGGCCGTTAGTTGAAGATTCTCCGGGGAAATGTAGGCTTTGCCGTTTATACCCTCCCATTCATCGGAGAGATCCAAGGCTTTGGCTGTCACTATTGTTCGCAGCCCAAGTGCGCATCGCGTTGAGCTAAAAGAGCCGTGTTAATCAGGGTTCGAATAGCTTCCGCAAACAAGTTTCCGGTTCCCTGAGACTCATTATTTGGGGCTGTTTCAAATCTGCTGGTAAAAATTGGAAAAAGAGAGCATTCTCGGAGATATTGGGTAGGGATGGCTAAAAAGTAACAAATTTCTATAACTCGAGAAGAATGAATGTATAGAAGGATGCTTACATCTATTTCTGAACAAGCCCTTTTAACTCTATTTTAGAGTGTTTATAAATTTACCCAAATGCATTTTTTATGACACCGAGGATTCTCAGTCTGACATTCAATGGCTTAACTTTATTGAAACGGTCAAAAACGGAAATAAACACCAGCAAATCTGAAACAGACCCTAAAAATTTACAAAAAAATCATTTTATGCTTGACATGAGCGAAAAAAATGCATATTATGTCTCCAGCAAGACGAAGCAAACTATCTGAAGCCCGTTTTCTACCTCAGTAAACCAACAAGATTCACCCTCCCGGGAATTCTGTGGACGTGGACCTTGTATATGGAGCTGTGAAAAACCATGCTTTACTAATTCGCTTTGTTGAAACAACATAAAATCACGCTGAAAGCTATTTACAGACAAGGAGAACTTTATTCTTCATCGTGCGCGAGCAGGCTCGTTATCGGGCTATGCATTCGCCTGACGGATTTAGTTACCCTCTTACCCTGTTGATGCCTCCGGTACTGAGTTTCGGTCTCCCCGGTTTGGAGTCTCGGAATCGCTTATGTTGTTTCATGCTGCACTAACTCACGCTGTCAAAGGCGTACAATCAACACTCAATATAATGAGCAC
>JAFQDN010000039.1 GCA_017415995.1 Akkermansia sp.
ACAGTCGGGATTTCCCCTCGAACTTCCTTTTCCACGGTTCGTTACCTCCTCGCAGTTGTTCTTCAGGTCTGGGATTCCGCATCATCGCGGCTCCGCGCGGACTTTCACCGCAGTGCGCATATCGCGTCGGTCGTACAAAAAAGCGCCCCTGACGGAAGTAGGGGCGCATGGTATAAAGAGCTGTGGGAGCAGGTGTAATCAGGCGAGCTCCACCTTGAGTGCCTCATTAATTTTGGCCATGATTTCCACAATATGCTCATTGATGTTGTTGCGGCACATGCTATCAGCCATGCGGCATGCGTTGAGGATAGCAATGCCGTTGGCAGAGCCGTGTGCAATGATGGAGACACCGCGCACGCCCATGAGAGGGCAGCCACCAATGGCATCCGCACTCATGCGCTTGCCGAGTTTTTTGAAAACGGGCTTCATGAGTAAGGCTCCCATTTTGGCCATGAAACTTTCCATAATGCCGGCTTTAAGCCAGTGGCTGAATGCCTTGGCCGTGGCTTCTACGCTCTTGAGCAGTATGTTGCCGGTGAATCCGTCCGTTACGGCAACGTCCAAATCGGTCTCAAAGAGGTCATGCCCCTCGCAGTTACCTTGGAAGCGGAAAGGCAGGAGCCCTTTGTCTGAGAGCTGCTTGAGGATGCGGTAGGCCTCCAGCGAGAAGGCGCTGCCCTTGCAATCCTCCGTACCGTTGCTCATCACGGCGACGTTGGGCTGAGGCCGGTTATAGACGTATTTGGCCATGAGGGCGCTCATGACGGCGTAGCCTACCAAGTGGCTGGGCTTGGCGTCCGGGTTGGCGCCTGTATCACTTACAAGAACGTAGCCGTGCTGGCTGGGCAGGGGGGAGATGATGCCTGCACGCTCTACTCCCTCCAGCAAGCGTAGTTTGATGGTGCTGGCTGCCACCGCAGCTCCGGTGTTGCCGGCGGACAACACGGCATCACATGTGCCGTTTTTCACTAAGTCCACGGATATGCTCATGGAGGACTTTTTCTTTTGGCGCACGGCAACAAGCCCGCTTTCCTCCATGCTCACTACCTCCTCCGCATGTACGATTTCCAACCGTGGGTCGGCTCCGATTCCGGCGCTGTCGCACGCGCTTTTGAGCGCGCTTTCATCGCCGACGAGATACAGCTTTTCCAGCGAGCTGATCTTCTGCAGTGCCAGTTTGGCACCGTCTATGTTGATGGAAGGGGCGTCATCGCCCCCCATGGCATCAAGTGCTAACTTCATGGAGGTTCAATTCAAGTTCGTGCGTACTCTAGCATATTACAGGGAGCCCTGTCAACACAAAAACCGCCCGGCAGCAAATTCTGCGGGGCGGATGAAGTAGAATTTCAGGGGTTTTGACTCAGGCCGGATGATTAGTCAACCAGCTTCACCACCACCTCAGCACCACTCTGGGTCTTGTAGGTACCGCACTGCATGCAAGCAGTGTGACCGGGAACAGCTGCACCGCACTTCGGGCACTTGCCGAGTTTGGGGGCTTTCCATGCCTGGGCTGCCAGGCGGGAGCGCTGCTTCATCTTGGACGTTCTGCGTTTAGGAGCTGCCATAGTTCTGTGTGTTTGTTAAGATTTACTGTATGTGAGTGGTGCCGCGGAGCCTATTTGCTCGGAAGTTGATCCAAGGCGTCCCAGACGCTTTGTCCACTCGGGGCGGGGCATTCTACACCCATTTGGGGGTCTTTGTCCAGTCTAAAATCACCGATTGTGTCATTTATTTTGCATTCGAGGCCTGAAATTTCACATTTTGGGTATCCGGGGAGCTCCAAAAGCACCTCTTCACGCAGTTCTTCCGTGATGTCGACTACGGCTTTTCCCTTAACATCGCAGGATATGGTAAGCTCATCCGGTTCCACGGTGTAGTCAAACTCGCACAGGCAGCGGTCACAGCGCAGGCGGAAGGTGGCGCTGATGCTGCCACGCACCACCAGCTCGGTTTCATACAGCTGGGCTTCCAGCTCATAATAAAGGGGGCTGACGCTGCGAGCGCCGGTGTCATCCACGCCGAAGAGGGCGCCGTCTGCCTCACCGCAAAGGCGCAATCCTTCTTCCGGGAACTCCTCCAAGGGTATGAGAACTCTTGTTTGCATGGGTGTATTATAATCTTACATCAGCCGTTTGGCAATGCTAAAAAAAAGGCTCGCCGTGCGGCGAGCCTGTAGAAGGTTTATTCAGCGGCGGAATCCGGTGCGGGTGGCGTTTCCGGCTGCGGTTCTGACTGCTCCGGGCGCTCGCTGGCGGCGCTTACCATCATTTCACGCCCCATAAAGGGCTGGCCGTGCAGTACTTCGGCTGCTTTCTTGGCGTCGTCCAACTGGTACATTTCCACAAAGGCATAACCTTTGCTCTTGTAGGTGCGCGGGTTGTAGATGATTTCTACGCTCTTGACGTTGCCGAATCCCTTGAAAAGGTCCTCCAGCTCGCTTTCCGTAGCCTCGTAGGAGAGGTTGCCGACGTAGAGTCGTGCGTTACGGGTGGGCGGTGTGGAGGTGGCGCGGCGGCGGCCCTTGGCAGCAGGATTGCCACCGTGGTGGTTGGTCTTTGCAACGCGCACCTTCTGGGGAACGTTGGGTTTCTTTTCGTTGCGAGAGATGACTTTCTCAGGAGTATCCTTTTTGCGGAAGCCGAAGAAACGGAGAATGCGCTCCAAGAAGGAGGGCTTTTTCTGCGGTTGCTCGGCGGGGCGAGGCATGCGCTGTCTGCGGTGGCGCCCCTGGTTGCGACGGCGGCGGGCGCCTTGTCCCTGCCTGCCTTGCGTGTGGTGTTCAGACATTGTGTGATGTGTGTGTGGTGGCGGTCAGCTCATGCCCCGGCTGTGTTTCATGCCACTCGTGCCGGTGGCGGCTGCTCCGCAATAGTTAACTGTTCGGAGAGGAGTGGTGCGGACGTAGACTCGCGCCCATGCGCGACAAGCCAATGCCGATTGCTCCTGCTTTTAGTATACTTTAGCATTGCCTCAGTGCAAGCAAAAAATGTGCCAGTATGCTTATTTTGTGCTTTTTGGCGTGTAAATTCCGATTTGTCGGAGTAATTGCTGATGGTTAGACTTAGCGGAAGCTCATTAATAATTTTCAGCGTGTGCATCATCATTTTGCGCTTGACACGCAGGCTGCACTTATAGTAGAGTTTGAGCGTTGTCCGAGAAAATGCACTCGGTGGGTTTAATAAGTAACCTGCGGGTGTAGGTCATCGGGAAGCGTATCATTAACCTATATACACAATATAACAAAATGTATTCCATGGATTCAGCCGATAACACGGCAAAAAGTTGGTCTGTATTAACTTCATATGACGTAGTTTACGTGGATGCCTGCACGTGGATGACCCCGGAGATAGCGGATATGCTGCAGGGGGCAGCTCCCATATTGCGGGAGAGTGGGCGTAAGCTGACGATTATACCCGGAGTTCGTAAAGAATTGGAAAATTGCGCATCGCTTAAGTTGGTAGCGCAACTGGCACTGGATTTGATTGCTAAGTACGCGGACGTTATCGATGCTCAGGAAGGGGACGATGTGAACGGTACTGCGGATAGGCAGTTCGTGCGTTTGTTCTTTTATAACCACACCAAACGCAGGCAGATGCTCATTACACATGATCAGCAGCTTGCTACGGATGTTGAAAATTGCTGCATGCCGGTGGAAAATGATGACTCCACGGCAATTATGACGATATGGCCCGACGGCGAGCTTATTTCCTTTGCAGAAATGTCGCGCCGCAAGGAGGCGCAGGCGCGTATGCGCTTGGCTGAGATGGTGGGTAACAGTCCGGTATACGTGGATAGTACGGCTTTACTCAATCCGAATGCGGAGCGCTTCTTGGCAAATGTGTCCGAGCCCATGCTCAACCAAGGCAAGTGGGTGCGTGTGTTGCGTTCCTCACTTACACCGGAAACGGCAGACGAGCTCGCCCCGTTGCTGGAGGCTAACAGCGAGTTGTTGCATGTGATTGAGACGGATGCTCAGATGAAGGAGACGGACGCTCTGCTCGGCGAGCTTTACCTTAGTGAGTCCAATGCGGATTCCGATAGGTTGATTTTGGTGACGGATGATACTGCCCGTGCCAATGAGCTGCGCAACCGTCGCCCTAAGTGCGACCGCTTCCCCTTTGTGGATTTCATGACCATTAATAAGTATGGTTTCCTCAGTTACCTGAAGCTCAGTGATCCGCCCGTGACATCTTCCGTTGCCGGGGGGCGTCAGCCGCGTCCGCGTGTTGCTCAGCCCGTTGCACCTGCTCAGGAGTGGGCTCCGGCGGAAAAGAAGCCGTCATCCTATGTGCCGCAGCTTATCGGCGCCATCAAGAGTGAGGATATTGAAAGCATGTGTGCCTATATTGAAAAAGGCGCTAACCTGCGTAACGGTATCATTACCTCCCTTTGCCAAAGCAAAAACAACTGCTTGCGCGTGCTGATTGAGCGTGCTGAGGAGATTGAGGTGTCCTGCTTTAACTGGTGGGTTATCAATTTCTATAACTTTGCGGATCCGTTCTACCTCGGGGATGATACCGAGCACTATGAGCTGCTGCAAGCACTGATGGCTAAGTGTGGCCCCATGAATTACTGTAAGGACGCCATGGTGCAGTTGGCTCGCTTGGTAAGCCGCCCGGCTGCTGCTCATGAGCAATTGTGGCATATTATTTCCCTGGCCTTGCAAAAGGGTGCTCCTGCCGCTATTTATTCTCCGGAGACCGGGGAGACGCTCATTGAGATTGCTCGCCGCCAGAATAATACCGCTATGGTGGAGATGCTGGAGAAGCGCTGATTCTGCTCATAGCCCCCATCTCATCTCATCGGAAGAGGAAGCTTGCCCTCCGTGGCTCGCTTCCTCTTCTTTGTGCTCTTTCTTTGACCGAGTGCAAGCTTAATATAAAAGCGTCCGCTTAAGGAGTGACCTTAAACGGACGCTTTTTAACATAGTCTCGCCTGGATTCGAACCAAGACAAAGAGAATCAAAATCTCTTGTGCTACCTTTACACCACGAGACCACGCTCTGTGTGCAAGCTCGACTGCTTGCGCGGAGTCTTTTATCATATGCGTTGCCTTTTGACAAGCCTAAAATGATAAAATTACTCATTTTTTTGGTGCTTGAATGAAAAAATAGGGTAAAAAACACTTTTCTGCTGTCATAATACAAAAAAATACTTGCAAACAGATAAAATATTGCTATATTTTAACTAAAGGCGCCGTGTGCGAATACCGGTGTCGAACTTTTCACACAACAGAGAGGAGAATTAAAAGATGAAACTTAAATCAATTGCAGTAGCAGTGGTAGCCGGCGTATCCGTCGTGCTCAGCTCATGCGTGGTGGACCCGGGAGGGTACAACTCATTCTCGTATTCGACGAATGGGTATGGTTCCACGGTAGCATGGACGAATGCGAGTTATGATGCCAACGGCTTCCCGATATACGGTTACTCGTACGGACGCCCGGTATACGGATACACGGCAGCAGGTGCCGCTATTTTCACGATTGCAGCACTGACCGCGCTGTGCTATGTGCCGAATTGGGGTCCGGCACCTTGGTACCACGGGCATTGGCACTACCCGCACCACATACACCGCTGCGCCGTGCCACCCAGGTATGCACATGGGCATGCTCCGCATCGTCGCCCCGCCGGCGGTATGCACGCTCCTATTCATAAGAATCCCGGTGCGGTGATGGGTAAGCCCCATGGTGGGCATCACGGTGGCCGCCCGAATGTAGGAGGTCACCCCTCCGGCGGACGTCCGAATGTGGGTGGGCGCCCCTCCGGCGGACGTCCGAATATGGGTGGGCAGCCTTCCGGTGGACGTCCGAATATGGGTGGCCGCCCCTCCGGCGGTCGTCCGAATGTGGGTGGGCGCCCCTCCGGCGGTCGTCCGAATGTAGGAGGCCGTCCCTCCGGTGGACGTCCGAATATGGGTGGGCAGCCTTCCGGTGGACGTCCGAATGTAGGAGGCCGTCCCTCCGGTGGTCGCCCGAGTATGGGTGGGCAGCCCTCCGGTGGTCGCCCCAATGTGGGAGCTCGCCCCTCCGGTGGCCGCCCGAGTGCAGGTTCAAGGCCTTCCGGTGGCGGCAGAAGCTTCAGTGGCGGGCGTTCTCGCGGGCACTCCGGTGGCGGGCGTCGGCGCTGAGCCAATGCGGGTAACAGTAAGCTCAGCAGGGTAAGTTGCTGAGTAAAGAGAGAGTCTTATTCATGGCAATGTAAAAATTGTCATGAATAAGACTTGCAAAGAGAGATGAAATTTGATAACTTTTCTGTGTATGAAGAAAACGATAGCAACGCTTGGCATGGGCGCCTTTGTGCTGGTGGCTTTTAACTCATGCCGGAGCTCAGATTATGAGAATGCGGTACCCATGGATCAATACTCCGTGGCCGATGGTGAAATCCCTCCGTGGTTGTTGGATGATACCAGCAACAGTGGTCAAGTGGCAGCAGGACCCACTACTCATAACCGCAATACTTTCTATACGCCTGATGAAGGTGCAACGGCCGATGCCTCCGGGGCAGGTCGCTCCTCTCAGGTGCAGCCGGAAAACATTGCCGTACAGCCGCCGCCCTCAAATAACACGGCGTCTGACACGGTTGTAGAGACCGGTTCCGCCGTAACTACTCCTGAGGCTGTAGCGGTTAATGATACAACACCGCGTGTCACCAGACCCGCCAAACCTACCAAACCCACGAAGCCGAAGGGTAAGAAACCCAAGAAGAAGTTTACCAATCCCACGCTTATTACCTACACGGTGCGTAAGGGTGATAACCTGTACGACATTGCACAGCGCAGCCGTACCACGGTGGCTCAGATTAAGAGGGACTCCAATCTCAAGGGTGATACCATTTACCCGGGGCAAGTCATTAAGGTGCGCTACATCCCGAAGGGATACAAGCCCGGCAAGAATGGCGCTTCAAACGCTTCTTCCGGTAAGTCCCGCACGCATGTTGTCGCTAAGGGTGAGACTATCTCCGGAATCGCCAAGAAGTACGGTGTTCCCTACGTTCAGATTCTTAAAGCTAACGGCATGAGCGCCAGCGATGCTACGCGCATTCGTCCCGGCAAGCGCCTGACGATTCCCGCCGCTTCCAAAAAGAAGAAGAAGAAATAACTTGTTCGTGCAAAACAGCAATCATTCTGAACCTACGCACACATGAAGATGAAGACGTGTCACATCGTTGCCATATTGGGTGTAACAGGAGCCCTTTGTTCCTGCAATCCGTTCAAACAGAGGGTGGATACCACGTGGCTCAGTGAGTCATTCTCCTCACCTCAGAATGATACTGTCGTTGTGGAAAACGGGCAGGGGCTTGCGCCGAGCGCAGCTCCTGCTCCCGCCTCCACAAGCTCCGGTGGCTGGTTCTCCCAGCGCCAGAATGCCACCGCTACAACCGCGCAGCCTGCTCCCGCCTCCACTTGGTGGGGACGCCGCAAACAACAGATTGCACCTACTCCCCCCACCGCTGCGGATACCGTGGCCGCGCTTCCGGCTGCACCGGTGGCTACCACTGCCACAGCTGCTGCACGCACGTACACCGTGCGCCAAGGTGATACCCTGAGCTCCATTGCTGCGCGCCACGGCGTGAATACCTCTACGTTGATTGCTCTCAACGGGCTTTCTTCCAATCCGAACTCCCTGCGAGTGGGGCAGGTCATTACCTTGCCCTCCGTATCCGGTGCAACGGCTGCTGCTACCTCTGCTGTTACGGCTCCTGCTCGGGCAGCTTCCTCATACAGGACTCACACCGTCGCATCCGGGGATACTTTGTCCGGCATTGCTGCCCGTTATGGTACCACCGTGGCTCGTATCATTGCCGCAAATGGCTTTACAGCAGCGCAGGCTCATAAGCTGCGCATCGGCCAGACCATTAAAGTGCCTGTTAAGTAATGAAAAAATTATCTGTTACGGTAGCCTTGCTTGCGGCGGGGCTTTCTCTTGTTTCCTGTGACCAACTGGACTCCCCGAACGGCCCGAAAAACGGGCAGGGTGCCAATCCGTTTTTCGGTAACGGTTTGTATGCCGAGCCCGGAGGCGTGAATCCGTTGACACTTGAGGGAAAAAATCAACCGGGTTATGTGAATCCGTACCCCGCCGGTACGTATGAGCACTTTGTGGCTCAGCCGGAGTACCCGAATACGGCCAAAACTTTCTGCAATGAATCCCTGTTGGCACAGGCTACGCCGTCTTCTGCCAAAATTATCATTTGCTTGCCACAGCAGCGCGCCCGCATGTATGTGGACGGCCGCGTGGCTTATGATTGGCCCGTTTCCACTGGTACCAATGGGCATGAGACGCCTACCGGCACCTTCCGTATTCTGGAAAAAGACCGTGACCATAAATCTAACCGTTACGGCAAGTTTGTGCGCAACGGTAAGACGATTAACTCCAATGCCGATACCGCAAAGGGTGTGCCGGAGGGTGCCTCTTTCCGCCCCGCAGGTATGCCCAACTGGAACCGCCTTACTTGGGATGGCGTGGGGATTCACGGTGGCAAGGTGATACCCGGGCGCCGTTTGTCGCATGGTTGCATTCGCACCCCGTATGATGTTGCGCGTAAGCTCTTTAACTACACGGAGTTGGGTATGCCGGTGTACATCAGTGCCGGTGTGGAGGATTACAACCGCGGTGGTGCTGTGCGCCGTGAGGATGTGATGTACCGCCCCGGCGGCGATTATAAGGATATGCCGACCCTCGGCCAATAATGTTTTTCAACGCGAGGGGGTGAGTGGTTATTGCGCCGCTCACCTTTCTTTTTTTTGCTTTTACCGGATGACGCCTCAGACTATTAAAGCTGCTAACTCCTCCCTGTACATGGGCTGCGTGCTCATGGTGGTGGGCGCATGTGTGTATACGGTGCTCACGCGCGAGCTCTCTCCCTTATACTTGGCCGGCATTATTGCCGCCGGCTGCGTAAGTGCTTTGTGGGGGCTGCATTATTTCATCCTTCGCTACACGGTGGATGAGCTCGGCATTACCGTCCGCTCCATTCGTGGTAAAAAACGCCTGCTTTGGGCGGATGTTACCGGGGTCTCTCTTGACAAAACAGACAACAACGGCGTGGCCTCTTTACATCTTCTCCTTACCTACCCCACAGGGCAATTGCGCCTCAGCAGTGACCTCCTGCCTATGGATGATTTGGAGCTTTTGTCCGATAAGCTTAAAGAAATAGGTCTCCTTTCTTGAATTCTTAGTTTTTTAATATCAGCGTTTTTTGCGCTTTTTCAAAAAAAAGACTTTTCAAATCAAAAGTTTTTGGTATAATCCGCGCGTCTGACCCGCTGCGGGTAGTGAAAAAACGCTGCTGCAGCGGAACCCAGTCGCACTAAAAATATGACTGATTACACTACACGAGTGCTGGAGCAGGTTCGCGCAAAAAACGCGGCTGAGCCTGAGTTCCTGCAAGCTGTGCAAGAGGTGATCTCCACCATCACCCCTGTGCTTTCCGCCAATAAGAAGTACGAAGATAATTGTATTTTGGAGCGCATTACGGAGCCTGAGCGTACCATCATTTTCCGTGTGCCTTGGATAGACGATAAAGGTAAGATTCACATTAACCGCGGTTATCGTGTTCAGTTCAACAGCGCTATCGGTCCCTACAAGGGCGGTATTCGCTTCCACCCGTCCGTTAATCTCGGTATCCTGAAATTCCTCGGCTTCGAGCAGGTTTTCAAAAACTCCCTCACCACTCTGGCTATGGGTGGCGGCAAGGGCGGTGCAGACTTTGACCCCAAGGGCAAGAGCCGTAATGAGGTGATGCGCTTCTGCCAGAGCTTTATGACGGAGCTCCAGCGCCACATTGGGGCTGATACGGATGTCCCTGCCGGCGATATCGGTGTCGGCGGCCGTGAAATCGGTTTCATGTTCGGCCAGTATAAGCGCTTGCGTAATGAGTTCACCGGCGTGCTGACCGGTAAGGCCCTCAATTGGGGCGGTTCTCTGATTCGCCCGGAGGCTACAGGCTATGGCTGCGTTTATTTTGCTCAGAACATGCTTGCCACCAAGGGGGATGACCTTCAAGGTAAGGTTTGCGTGGTGTCCGGTTCCGGTAACGTGGCTCAGTTCTTGGTTCAAAAACTCAATCAGCTCGGTGCTAAGGTTGTCACTATGTCTGACTCCAACGGCTACGTCTTTGACCCCGAGGGGATTACCGAGGAAAAACTCGCTTGGATTATGGAGCTCAAGAATGAGCGCCGTGGTCGTATCAAGGAGTATGCGGATGCTTTCCCGGGTGTGCAATATTTTGAGGGACAACGCCCCTGGAGCGTCCCCTGTGATTGCGCTTTCCCCTGCGCTACGCAAAACGAAATCAACGGTGCCGAGGCCGCCACGCTCATCAAGAACGGCTGTATGCTTGTTGCTGAGGGTGCTAACATGCCCACTGACCTGGATGGTATCAATAATTACCTTGAGGCTAAAATCCTCTATGGCCCCGCCAAGGCTGCCAACGCAGGCGGTGTGGCTACCTCCGGTCTGGAGATGTCTCAGAACAGCATGCGCCTCAATTGGTCCGCTGAGGAGGTGGATGCCAAGCTCCACACCATCATGAAGAACATTCACGACAACGCCTTCGAGCATGCTCGTGAATTCTCCCCGGACTCCACCGGCGATTACACCAACTACGTTGCCGGTGCCAACATCGCCGGTTTCGTGAAGGTGGCTGATGCCATGATTGACCAGGGTTTGGTCTGATAACCGCTCCTGTTTCATCTCGCTTTTTCATGCACCTGCGCCTCTGTGGTTGCAGGTGCTTTTTGGTACGTGGTTGATAGCTTATATTTAGCAAAAGTTAATCAATTTTTTAGCGGGTTCAAAAGTTTTTATATGTTTCTGCTGTTATGGTAATCAATTAGTTAGGTGGTGCGTGTGCTAAATGTATGCGGCTATGTATGAATTGGGCTTGCTTAATGGCTGCATATGTGTTACAGTTCGCCCCGCACCTCTCACACCACACCTCTCACACATGTTCAGATTTTTATCAGCACTGATGCTTTGCACGCTGTTTGTCTCGTTCAACGGGTGTCAGCAGCAGCAACAACAGCAACAAAATGCCGTAACTCCTACGTATAAGTACGTAGAGGGCTATACAGCATACATGCGTGGCAATAAGGCTGTAGCGCCTACTTATGCCCCGCCCAGAATTAAGAGAATCATTGCAGCTGCCAACAAGATTATCGGGCGTCCGTACCGCCGTGGCGGTGGTCATGGGCGGCACCATGATTCCGCATATGATTGCTCCGGCTCCGTCGGGTTCGTCCTGCGCGAGGTCGGTGCCATGGGTAAGCAGAATTTCCGCTCTAGCGGCGAGTTTCTGCGCTGGGGGCGTCCCGGATACGGCAAATGGCTTACGGTATTCGTTAAGCGTGGTCATGTCTTCATGATGGTAGCCGGTTTGCGTTTCGACACGTCCGGGCGTGGTTCCGGTGTGGGCCCGCGCTGGTACACGACGCCTCGCCGTTGTTCCGGTTTCTATGTGCGCCATATTCCCGGGCTTTAATCGGCCTGTGGCTTGTCCCCTCTTTCAAACATAATCCTTAAAGATGAACGAACAGAACGAACGTAACCACGGCCCCCAGAGAATAGACGCCATTATGCTGGCGTGGGGGCTGGATAATCATGACTTGGTGGATGTCTCTCTTGAGCAGCTCACCCACAAACAGGTGCAGAAAGCTCGCGCCGGACGCCAGCTCACCCTCAAAATGATGCAGAAGGTGGCGCGCGCCCTCAACGTTGCCATTTGGAACCGCTTGGATGAGGCTGCCCGCGAGGTGTACTACGAGTACATCCATCGCGATCTTTTTTCCTACGCCAAAGGGTATGACCCGGAGTGGGCGGATCCCAATGCTACGCTGGTGCCACAGGCCTGATTCCTCATGCCTCTGAGTGTCACAGAGCTGCTTGCGCGCCTCAAATCCGCTGTGGAAACCCGCGTGGGTGAGCAGTGCGTGGTCGGTGAAATCGGCTCTTTTAAGGCTGCCTCCAGCGGGCACATGTATTTTACGTTGAAAGACGCTACTGCCCAGTTGCAGTGCGTCTTTTACCGTTATCAGGCCATGTATTGCCGCGTGCGCTTGCGTGAGGGCATGCTGGTGGAGCTCTCCGGTAAGGCCACGGTTTGGGAGGGGCGCGGTAGCCTGCAATTTGTTGTCAGCAGCGTGCGCGAGGCCGGTATCGGTTCCCTGCAACAGCGTTTCGAGGAGCTCAAACGCAAGCTGGAGGCTGAGGGTCTTTTTGCCTCCTCCCGTAAAAAGCCCCTGCCGCCTTTCCCGCTCAGTGTCGGCCTCATCACGTCTCCCACAGGAGCCGTTATTCAGGATATGCGCCACCGTTTAGAGTCTCGCGCTCCGTGGATGCAGGCTTACCTCATGCCGGTGCAAGTGCAGGGCAAGGGGGCTGAGTTCGGCTTGGCAGAGGCCATCCGCCGTTGGAATGACCCGCAGCGTTATGGCTTGCCACAGGTGGATTACTTGGTGTTGGCACGTGGTGGTGGCTCGTTGGAGGATTTATGGTGTTTTAATGAGGAGGTGCTCGCTCGCGCCATTGCCGCCAGCTCGCTTCCCATTGTTTCCGCTGTCGGGCACGAGACGGATTTTACCATTGCGGACTTTGTGGCGGACCTCCGCGCCCCCACTCCCACCGCTGCCATCGAGCTTACCACGCCGGATGCCGCTGCCATCTCCCGGTTCCTCTCCCGTACCGAGGAGTCCTTGCGCAACGCGCTCACACGCGCCCTCCGCCAAGCACACATGCGCATGCGCTATGCAGAGCAGGGCGTGCTCGGGCATCCTCTATCAGCCCTCAATCCTTTTGCTCAGCGTTTGGATGCTGCTGAGGATGAGCTGCACCGCGCTGCTGCAGAGCACCTCAAAACGGCAGCCGCCCGCCTCAACGTGCTGGAGGCCTCACTTTCCATCCGTTCCCTCAAAATGCGCCTAGCCGCTGCTCGCCAAGCTGCCGAGTACTATGCCCCCCGCATTTGCACTGCCGCATTCAATCGTTTGGCCACCGCCCGTGCCGCGCTGGATGTGGCGGCTGCCAATATAAACGCTGCCAGCCCTCAAAATGCACTGAACCGTGGCTTTGCCCTCGTGCGCACTCCGGCCGGTTCATTAGCTCGCCACGCCGCCGAGCTTCCTCCCGGCTCACGCCTCCGCATTACCTTGGCGGATGGCTCGCTCAATGCCGATGTTGTGCCCTGAAAATATTGACGGGTTGCGCGTTACGCTTACCAGGTTCTCAATTCGGCACTCACGTTGCACGGAATTCTCATTCCTAAAATCAAAAATCCCTTGCATTTATGTTACATAGCTGTATAATGGTCGCGCGGTGTGGCGACACCGGGGTGAATCATGGATTTTTCGACGGCAGAGTTTTGGTATAGCTTGATACCGGCATTGTTACTTATCTGGCTGGGCAATGTTCTTTTGCGTCGCAATGCCACTACCCGCCGCAGTTACAACAAGTGGCTCATGCTGGTGTTCAGCCTTACCCTTTTGGGCTTGGCTAATCTGCAAACCCTCATCATCTTCCTGAGTGTTACCCTGCTGTCGTGGTTCCTCTGTAAATGGGCCGTCTCACGCTCTCTCTCGTATAAGCGGCTGATGCTCGGCCTCATGATTTTCCTCTTGCTTTTGCCTCTCCTCTACTACAAGTATGCGGACTTTTTGTGCAACGGCATCGCAGGTCGGGAATGGGATTGCCTGCGGGACCTCATCATCCCCATCGGCATCTCCTTTTACACTTTCCAAATCATCGGCTTTTGCATTGATACCATCCTGCGCAATCAGCCCATGCCCTCCTTTGTGGACTACATGAACTTCGGCAGCTTTTTCCCCGCAATTGTGGCGGGCCCCATTGAGCGCCGTGACGGCCTCCTGCCCCAAGTTCAGCGTATGGACCTCCCCCTCAGCTCCGAAGATTGGCAACTCGGTATCCCCTACGTCATCCTAGGCCTCTTCTTCAAACTTGTCATGGCGGATAACATAGCCGTCGCCTTTTGGAGTGACTACGCCGGCAACAACGCATGGGTAGTATGGCTTAACAACCTGCTGTTTACCTTCCGCATATACTTTGACTTTGCGGGCTATGGCCTTACCGCCTACGGCATTGCGCGCTGCTTGGGTATCACCCTGCGCATGAACTTCATCAGCCCTTACACCGCCGGCAATATCACTGAGTTTTGGCGCCGTTGGCACACCTCGCTCACCCTTTGGTTCCGTGACTACATTTACTTTTCCTTGGGCGGTAGCCGCACCAAACGCTGGGCTCTCAACATCCTCATTGTCTTCACTATCTCCGGTATTTGGCACGGTGCCGGGTGGAACTTCGTAATGTGGGGCGCCTTTGCCGGTATAGCCATGGTTCTGCACCGCCTGTTCCGCAATGCCGGCTTCAAACTGCCGGGCATCATCGGCTGGGCTCTCACTTTCTGCCTCATGGTCTTTGTGTGGATGTTCTTCTATGATGCTAAACCGCACATGCTCTCCCACCACCTCGCCGTCATTACCGACCTCTCCAACTACGACCTCTCCGGCTTTGCTCGCGAACTGGTAGACCGCAAGATGGAAGGTACCATGCCGGCCCTCTTCCTGCTCCTCTCCTTTGCCGTTATTTTTGTGGAGTTCCTCTCCGGCCGCCGCTACAAGGATGAGCCCTACCGCCTTTTCCTCACCCCCACGGCATGCTGCGTCATGGTGTTCCTCCTGGTTGTGCTCAACACGAGCGTGCAAAATCAATTTATTTACTTTGCCTTCTGAGCCCCCCCTGCACACAGACCATGAAACGCTTGCTCCTCTTCATCTTCCTCGGGCTCTTGGCCGGCTTGCTCTTCACCCAGTTTTATGACTGCCACCTGGACCCCGGCGCCAATTACTTTGACCGCGCCGCTCAAAAATCCGACGCTTGGCATGATGCCCTCCGCCGCGAATCCTCCGCCCCTTGCTTCGTTTTTGCCGGTGGCTCCGAGGTCCGCATGTGCCTGGACCCCAAACTCATGAAAGACGAGTTCGGCGTCCGCGTCATCAACGCCGGCGGCATGGCAGGCTACGGCATCCGCTGCAACGCCGCTTTGGGGGTGGACTACCTCCGCCCAGGTGATTGCCTCATCTTATCCATCCGCTCAACCCGTCTCAAAGATGACCCCGGCATGACCACCAGTGGCCTCAAATTCTGCTGGCGGCGCTTAGGCTACCGCATGTTCAGCTCGGACCTCATTCCCCTCTCCCGCGATTCTCTCTCCCACATCTTCAGAGGCCGCTCCGGCGAACTCAGCATGCACCTCGCCAAAAAAATCTTCCGCCCGGACGATATCTATAAGTACGATACGAACACCCGCCTCCACGAGTCCGGCTGGTGCGAGAACTTCCACAAAGAAGGCCGCATGCATTGCCAGTTTTTCTCCCCCGCTCCGCATTTGGACATCTCCTTTGATGAACCCATGCTCCTCTTCCTGCAGCAACTCAAAGCTGCTTGCAATGCCCGTGGTGCTCAACTTGCCATCTATATGGCTCCTGAGGCCCTCCACGACTCCGTTCGCACTCTTTCCGCCATCATTGCCTACCAATTCACCGCCGCCGGTATCCCCGTCCTTAAAGACCCCTCCTTTGGCTGTACCGATAATCAAAACTTCCTCGCCGACCGCCCCAACCACCTCACCCCCGAAGGCACCCGCCACTTCTCACGCATCTTTGCCGCCTCCCTCGCCTCTCCTTCCCCCTTCTGGTCCCTCCCCGACCTCGAATCCTTCATCCGCGCCCGCGGCTACTCCCCATCCGGTGCCTTGCTAGCTTATTAAGCGTTTTTTAGGGGAAATTCTTAAAATTGATATTGACTTCTCCCTTGTTGCTTGTTACTATGTCCTCGGCTTCGTCCATAATGCGAATTGCTTCCGCCTTCGGCAATTCTTCAGTACATTGACATCTGCGAGTGCTTTGGTGGTGCGCCTTTTTATAGGACGCGCTCGCATCTTTTGCTGCTAAACGTGTTGAATTTCTTTTTTCACGCTTTTTCTATCGCTTATTGATGTGAATAATACGCATGCTCGCAAAAGTGCTTGTAATTCATTTGCCATCAGCGGTTTTGTAATAGGGCAGTTGCACTCGTTGATGCTTGTGTTACTGAATGGCGGCACAGTCGGCGGCGGTAGCCTCCGGGGCAAGCCCCAGTTGCACTCGTTGATGCTTGTGTTACTGAATGGCGGTGCAAAAACACGCTTCATTCTGCGCCTGATGCAACTTGTTGCACTCGTTGATGCTTGTGTTACTGAATGGCGGGTCAACGCGCCCGCTGTTCCGACACTATGCGAATGTTGCACTCGTTGATGCTTGTGTTACTGAATGGCGGATTTACGTTGATCAGCAGGAAGTCCATTCGCGGCAGTTGCACTCGTTGATGCTTGTGTTACTGAATGGCGGAACTTTTCTGCCTCCTCTTCATTCTCAGCATGAAACCGTTGCACTCGTTGATGCTTGTGTTACTGAATGGCGGATAGCCGTCTCCGCTCCCCCAATTAGTCGGCTCTTCGGTTGCACTCGTTGATGCTTGTGTTACTGAATGGCGGTCGTAAACGTCCTCTTCCGGTAGGTAATAGCACACGATGGGGTTGCACTCGTTGATGCTTGTGTTACTGAATGGCGGAGCGGCTTCGTCATCGGCTTATTCGTCTTGTACGACGTTGCACTCGTTGATGCTTGTGTTACTGAATGGCGGCACATGCAACAGCCACACGGAGGTACCACCTGCTGTCCGTTGCACTCGTTGATGCTTGTGTTACTGAATGGCGGATCATACGTTTCTTCTTTCAGGCACATCTTCACGCGGTTGCACTCGTTGATGCTTGTGTTACTGAATGGCGGTATTTCGGTTTTAATTTTTTACAAAATTATACAGTTGCACTCGTTGATGCTTGTGTTACTGAATGGCGGAGCACGGGGAACGACCTGCGCACCACCACCGACGTGGAGGTTGCACTCGTTGATGCTTGTGTTACTGAATGGCGGGCAAGCAAGAGTTCTGTCGCTCTTGTTGGCATTGCAAAGGTTGCACTCGTTGATGCTTGTGTTACTGAATGGCGGGAAACCCAGACCCTCGAGACCCTCGAAGCCTGGCGCCGTTGCACTCGTTGATGCTTGTGTTACTGAATGGCGGTTTTTAAGGCTATAGTTCAAAATGAAAAGGGTGAAAAAGTTGCACTCGTTGATGCTTGTGTTACTGAATGGCGGGCTTTATATTGTGGCACATACCACAAATACAATTGGTTGCACTCGTTGATGCTTGTGTTACTGAATGGCGGAAACTGAATCTTGGCTGTACCTTTCTCAGCTACAATGTTGCACTCGTTGATGCTTGTGTTACTGAATGGCGGATCTAACCATTTTTTACCCCACCAAGAGGCTACAGTTGCACTCGTTGATGCTTGTGTTACTGAATGGCGGTCAAGTCTGTATTGGTCTTTTTCCGTAAACTCTGCCATGTTGCACTCGTTGATGCTTGTGTTGCTGAATGGCGGAAGCAGTGCATGGACGAGCTCACCGCCACCCCGCTGTTGCACTCGTTGATGCTTGTGTTACTGAATGACCAACAAGCGAACATAAACTTTCTGTCCACAGCCTTTTTTGCGAAAAAATATTTTTATGATGAATTTTTGTTGACATAAGCAAAAAAATGGTATAAATAGAAACGTATCAGCACATCTGTTAGTTATATGACAACAAGAATATACCAAGGCCGCATCATATCTGCCGAATACGAGCAGACTGGAGAAGATATCGGGAACGTAAGCGCGAAAGAAGCGCTTATCAACACATACCGCATATTTCAGGATGCCATCAATTACCATTTGCTTGCCCTTGCCGGTATGGCAGAAGATGGTGAAGAGACAGCAGGGATGAGGTTTAAACGAAAAATGCGTGAAATATGGCAAGAACATCCGCGAGGTAATACCTCAGCAAGAACATTGCAACAATCTGTCACAAAAAGCTTAAATCTGCCATTGAATACCGGATTTGATGAAGCTGTTGCAGCATTGTTTGCGGAATGTAAACGGACTGATGTGTTGCCTTATGTGCAACAGCTTATTTTGGAGCGCACGCAAAAAGGTGATGGTTCCATACAGCAGGAGGGGCGTAGTATATTGCCTAAATTGTGTGATACTAAGTTTAGTGGCAATTATGATTACAGTGCCAAGGAACGCAAAGCTAAGGAAGGAAAAACAAGGCTGGTACGAGAGTTAAACAGGGACAATATTACACAGGCGGAGTTGGAAGCACTGGCCAATGAAATGGATTTATCCTGGGCGGGTATAAAGACGCAACCTAATGCAGATCACACAGATTCAATGTGCTACAATCAGGAAGAGACCCGCGTGCAGGTGAAAATGCAGATGGAGGAGCTCTGCCAAACAATTAAGCAGAAGAAAGATAAAGCCTGGGAAAAGGTGCGTTATGAGGATGTAAAACGCATTTTGGACTCGCGACAAATTATTAATTGCGCCCACCTACTGGCAAAAAATAATAAAGCGGCGCCGGCGTTAAAGCAAGCTGCTGTATTTTTCATGTATTATCCTTGCCCGGAATCCGCAGAAATGCTGAAGAAGAAACTTGGCAAAGAAAATGTGGCTAAGCCGGAAGAAACGCCATATGATTTCTATTCCTTAGAAAATGATCCGATATTGATGGCACGAGGAAAAAATGGGTTCATATATCGAGGTTATACGGCATTGCCGGAGTGGCATCAGGAAGGCGCCACTATGTATTCTGCGGAATGGGATATTCTTGCATTTAAGGAAGCCTTGAAAACACTGCATTCTTATGAGTTGAAAGAACAGGAACGCCGCAATTACGTGAGAGAGTTGGAGCCTGTAGTCAACTACATGCTCGAGGGGAAAGGAAAGGTGTCTGCCCAAGGGTATAGTGATGATGTTATTCCTGTATTGGGTGGTGATCCACGCTTTGAACTGCTTGAAGAATTGGTGAAAAAAATATCACCGGACGACCGGGCTTATTACTCCATTACGCGCCGAGCTTTGAATGCATATGATAAAGTGCTGGAACGTTGGTTGAAGGCAGAAAAAGAAGGAACCGCTGATGAGGCCTCTCTGAAAGAGATTGTGCGAAAAGTGCAGGGAGAGGGCGGGCGTTTTGGCTCCGGAGTTTTGTTTGAAGCTATGTGCCGTGAAAAGTATCGTCCGATATGGCATCCGTGGAAAGATACATCCAAGAAGCCTAAGCCGCGTTCAACTGATATGTTGAAAGATTTTGGCCACCTGCAGGAGCTGAAAGCAGACATTGAGAAGTATAGCCGTTCTGTACGTATAACCGCAGCTGATGCGGAATTCTCGCCACGCCAATTACTGTTTTCCGATATCAAGAGCTTCGGTCCGAAAACGAAAGGACATGAGTTCATAAAGGACAAGCCGGGAGAAATGAAGCTGCGAGTAGTTGTTCGTAATTCTGCCGGGTATATGAGCGGGGCTACTGTGCTTGTACGCTACTCAGCTCCTCGATTTGAGAGGGATGAATTGGGAGTGAATCCCGCAAATTGGTTATGTAGCAACAAAGGGGAGAATAATGCCACGCCATGGCTGCAACCAATGATGAAAGCCTTGAATATAGATGCCCGTGAGTTGCACATGCAGAAAGAACCGGCTGTTGCGATGCAAGTTAAGCGAGGGGAAATTTGTGTATTGAATTTTCCCGTAACTCTGGAGTTGGACTCCTTGCATCAACAAATAGGAAAAGCTAAAATGTGGAAAAATCAAATCTTTGGATTAGACTCTGAAAAATTGCATTTGCATTGGCCCGGTACATACCAAGGGAATGATATTCCATGGTGGGAAAACGAATCCATCCGCCAAAACGGGTTTGATGTGTTGGGGATAGATTTGGGTATGAGATATGCTGCAGCTTGGGCATTGACCCACATACAACGAGAGGAAGAATATGTCACTCCGAAAGGTAGCGTGTTAAAAGGACGCCATGTGGGAACCGCCGTTGATCAACCCTGGTATGGCGTGTGCTACAAGAAGGGATTGATTAAAATAGATGGTGAAGGACGCCAGTATAAACACTATGCGAGTAAGTGCGGGGATTCCGGAGTTCAATCTCCGGACGGCATAATCCTTGCCAATGATTACGATATTAAATTGGCAAATCCTATATTGCAGAGTGTTGGAATGACTCTCGATAAGAAAGAAAAAATTGACGTTAAGGAATTGGGAAACAAAGCTATAAGAGGATTTAAACGCTTGATAAGCCGTTTCCGCTTATACCAATCCTTCCTTGTTAAGCTGCGCCGTGGAAATGATGTTCAGAAAGTTCTGGAAGAATTAAAGGACTATTTGCTGGGAATTGAGGGTAAGGGAACAAGCGTGCAACCCATTGTACACACGATAGAGCAACAAGATATTGTAAAAGTCTGCGATTTGCTTTTGGCTGAGCTGTTAGATTTGCGAAGTAAATTACCCGGATTGGCTTCTAAACTGGTTAATTTTATCATTCCTCGAAAAAACGGGAGTTGGAGGTGGGTGGATGCTAGCAAACCCGGTTGCATATGTTCCGGTAGAATTGAAATCGATGAGTCGATAACGCTTGCAGGAGAGGATATAAAAATGCGCGATCACCTTCGTGCGTATCATCGTGGCGGTCTTTCCGTAAAACGATTAGAACAGTTGGAACATTTAAGGCAAGCTTTGCAGTCTCTTAACCGTGTGCTTTGGATGACCCCCGGAAAAACGGTGCCGTTTGGTTCCGAATTGAAAGATTTGCCTGTAGAAGATCCGTGCCCAGCGCTTTTATTGAAGATTGAAAATGTCCGAGAGCAACGAGTTAATAAAATTGCTCACGAGATTGTTGCTCAGGCACTTGGTGTGCGCTTGAAGCCCTCCCGAATAGGTAAGAATGCTGAGCTTCGTGATATTATTCATGGTGAATACGAGCCAATTCCGGGCAGAAAACCGGTAGATTTCGTTGTCCTGGAAAACTTGAGCACGTATAAAACGAACATTGATAAGGATAGAAGTGAAAACAGCACTCTGATGCGTTGGGCACATCGTCAGTTGGTTGCAAAGGTTAAACAGCTTTTGGAAGAGGTGTTCGGAATACCGGTGCTTTGTGCGCATGCGGCTTATACATCTCGATTCGACGCTCTGACTTCAACTCCCGGATTCAGGGCTAGAGAATTAGACCTCTCATTTACACACAGAATGAGTAACTCATCCTCGCCGGAAGAAAAAAAACTGGCTGCTATATATGAACGTATTCTCACGGGTTTTCCTGCAAATGAACGACCGGAGGGATTCAAATTGATTGCTCCTGATAGCAGAAATGGTGGTGAGTTTTTTGTGTGTGCACATGCAGATTCCGTGCGTGTAACCAATGCAGACATGAATGCCGCCTGTAACATTGCGTGGCGAGGAATCGCCGCACCGGACGCTATGCATTTGCTGCATAACATTAAGGTTGAAAAGAAAAAGTCTATTTGCCTGCGCAGTTCTACCAAACGAGAGAAAGCACTGGTTGGCTGTAATTCTTTGAAAATTCTCAGACCTTTGGCTCAAAATGAGAAGATAGACTCTTCATTCTGCCTGATGTGTAATATTGAAGGAATTGCCCCCTTTGCAGAATATGTTTCGGCCGCCGGTGTTAAATATCCCTTGGTATCTTGGCAAGATTTATGGCCATGCATTATGTCCGGACGTTGGAATTTGTGCAACCTCTATAATCTTCTTGTCCTTAAGAATGCTCCGGCAAACGCGGATGCGTTAAAAGAATACTTGATTGATATGGGCCTGTTAAGCGACGATGACAACATACCCCTGTGAGAATGATATGCAGCCACCGCATATGCCGGTGCGGCGGCTGCACAATTACGTCTATTGTCCCCGCTTGTTTTATTTGCAGTGGGTTGAAAATATCTTCGTGCCGAACGAGGATACCATTATGGGCAGCGCCTTGCATAAGCGTGTGGATGATTCTTCACGCTTGCGGGCGGAGGCTCTGACTGAAGAGGGGGGCACATTACGTTCTCTGCAGCTTTCTTCAGATGGATTGGGAATATCCGGAGTGGTTGACATTCTGGAAAAACAAGAAGATGGCCATATTTGTTTGCTTGACTATAAAAAAGGCTCTCCTGCCAAGGGGATGTCAGGAGAATGGGTAGTTAAGGAAAATGATGCAATTCAACTTGCTGCGTATGCTTTATTGCTGAACGAGGCCGGCGTTAAAGTGGATTCTGCTGCAATTTATTATGCACAAATCAAAAAACGCGTATATCTTGAGCTGAATGAGTCTTTATTTCAGAATTTTTATCGTTATTTGAAGGAGGCAAGGCGTATCTCAGAAATTCAAGACTGTCCACCTCCCTTGTGTGATGCTCGTTGTTTGAGTTGCTCTGCGTATCCGGTTTGCTTACCATTTGAATCGCGCTTTTGGGCATCAAAAAAAACAGAAGCCGTTGATTTGCCGCCTCGGGCGCCTATGCCGGATTATGATGATGGAGAGCTGTTGGTGGTTCAAAATCGCGAGGCCTCCGTTGGTGTGCAGGGGGGTGAAATTGAAGTGAGACTTAACGGGGAAACTGTCAGTAAACATCCTATTCATCAGTTGGCATCCGTCTCCTTGTATGGTGCTATTCAAATATCAGCTCAGGCTCAGCAATTGCTTTTGGAGCATGATATTCCGCTTGCCTGGTTTAGTCCGGCCGGGCGCTTTATTGGTCTTGCTCACGGATTAGGTTCTTCCGGCGTTGAGGCTCGCATGGGGCAAACTCATTTATGGATGTCTCCTGAAAGACGTCTATACATTGCATCTGCCATTGTACGCGCAAAAATCCATAATCAGCGCGTATTGCTGATGCGCAACGGTAATGCGGATAATAAAGTTCTGACTCGGTTGGCTGAACTCAGGGATTCTGCTGAGCAGCAAAGCTCTTTGGCCTCTTTGCGGGGGATTGAAGGCTCCGCTGCATCTCTGTATTTTGCTCATTTTTCCTCCATGCTTAAAGTTGGCTTAGGATTCTCTTTTGACGGCAGGAACAGACGCCCACCCATGGACCCTGTTAATGCTCTATTGTCCTTTGCATATTCTTCTTTAGTGAAAGAATTGACCGGCATTGCCTTGAGTACAGGCCTTGATCCCTTTTTAGGGTTTTTTCACTCTCCCCGATATGGGCGTCCCGCCTTGGCTTTGGACATGATGGAAGAATTCCGTCCTCTTATTGCGGATTCTACCGTTCTTTCGTTACTCAACAGAGGGGAAGTTGCGCCCGAAGATTTCGTCCTCACAGCACGCGGAGTATTCCTGAAAGACTCTGCTCGCAGACAATTTTGGCGTGCGTGGACTCGCAGAATGGATACTGCGGTATCTCATCCTCAGTTCTCTTATAAAATGAGTTACAGGCGAATGCTTTCGGTGCAAATGCTTCAATTCCGGCGCTTTTGCCGAGGAGATATTCAAACCTATTACCCTTTTACTACCAGATGACTCGCCGACACAGATTTTTAGTATGTTACGATATTGCAGAACCTAAACGCTTGCGTAAGGTTGCGAAAATCTGCGAATCATACGGTTCCCGCATTCAGTTCTCTGTTTTCGAGTCATCTCTTTCGCCTCCCATGCTAGCTGCTTTTAAAGCAGAACTGGATGGCCTTATTAACCACGATGATGATCAGATCCTGTTTGTGGATATGGGCGTAGATGACTCTTCCACTCCATTTTCTATCGCCTATTTGGGCCTTCCCTACATCAAAAAAAGCAGAATTACCATTATTTGATGTTTTTGTAAATTTGTTATTATTTCTCGAATATGATGGCTTTCACACCTAATCTTTTGGCATAGGCGCGATTAAGGAATGCATCGTGATGTATATCTGTCGACCACGAATCAGTCATGGGAAGATGATAAGAAGTGTTTATGTTGCCCTCTTCAATATGGTGAGGGGCACAAATTAGAGGCGTGAATGCTTTGCATTTGCCATTAAAAACGAAATTAGGTATCACGGTTTTATTCGAAATGAGAGGATTGAAGTTAAGGATGTCCGATTTAATGTAAACTATTTCTTTGCCTTTATACGCTGATTCTTCACAGTGTCTTTTTATGGCTAAATGATTAGAATGGATAGTCATTAAAGTGTAAAACCTTGGTACGGCAATTGTGCTTATTACTATCATTGATAAACAGAAACCTGTTATCAGTCGTTTAATGGGCCCATTTCTCATTCCTTTGTATATCAGTCTGGTAGTGTAAATGACAAGTATTATTTCGAGAGGGACAAAGCTTCGCGGAGCTCCCCAGGTGGGTGCAAGGAATAATACGCCCCAAAGTAAGATAAAAAATGTGAATAATAGATTGTCACGACTATTACAGCTCTTCGCTTCATGGGGAATCAAAAGGTAAAGAATTGCCAGTATCGCGAAATGTCTCCAAAAATGTAAAATAAAAAATGCCCAATTTTTCCATGCTAGTATTGAGTTTTCTAACAGGAAAATAGGATTCATTTCCCAATGCATGTACTCTGCTCTGACATTTCTTGCAGGGGAAGAGTAAAACGCGATAACTACAGACAGCAAAATAATCCATATTAAAATATACGAGGCCGTTAATTTGCTTTTTTTATTTTTTGAGATGAAAATGTAATAGATTCCGCATGCTGTATAAACAAAAAATGATACGATAGACGTGTTTTCATTACTCATGCCTACTATTGTAGCAAGAGGTATGGATATAATTAATTTCCAAAAGGAAAGATAAAAATTGCCCTTGAATATTTGTTCGTTAATAGAGAAAAATAGCATTGCAGCGCAGCATGGATAAAACCAGTTATAGTTTGCTAAATACCAATCCGTTTGAATAAGCGAGAAGATGCTCACAAAAGTAAAAATAAAGATGGTAAATGTAATCTTCGTTTTGTCCTTCCACGGCCATAGGCCTGTTGCAAGTTTGAAGCAGCTTATAATGAAAAGCATGACCATGATAGGGTGAAGTGTCATCATAGTCGTTTTATAACAAATTAGTGAGTCGGATAAGAAATAAAAAAATTCTCCTATTCGTGGATTCATGGTCATGTAACACGCGCATGCAAGATTCCACGCTTCTTCTAAATTTAAAGTATTTAATTTAGATAGTGCTTCGGTGTCGTCTTCCATGAAATATGCCCATATGATGCTCAAGATGAGAAATGGAAGGTAAATAAGTGTTTTGTTCACACGTTCGCTCATACGGTGAGTCTAACATGTTCGTTCTTGAATAGCAAGTTCAAATATGTTGCATCCAGGGCAAACGCATTGGGGATTGTGTCATACAAAATTTATCAAATGTATCTTATTTGCTGATTGTAAATTTCTTAAAACGCTGTATATAAACAAGGTATTTTAATGTAATATATTAGTATTGCGTGCAATGCTTATATAT
>JAFQDN010000040.1 GCA_017415995.1 Akkermansia sp.
AACTCTATTATTGCTTGTTTGCTCATTTTGAGTGACATGTGTATATGTTAGTGCCTGATTTATGAGGCATCCAGCTTTTCACGTGTCAGCCTAACTCGTGAGAAGTGTCAGTTCGGTGACTGGATTTTTGAGGCAATGCGACCCCGCCTTTTTCATCTTTTTTTCACTTTTTTCACACTTTTTACTTGCCAAACGCCTCCCGCACGTGTATACTTCCCTCGTTCCTTCGGAACTCCTCAACATATCGGGGTATTAGCTCAGCTGGTAGAGCACTTCAATGGCATTGAAGGGGTCAGCGGTTCGAGTCCGCTATGCTCCAGGCTTCGTAAAACAGCGTATCAGGTCACCTGATACGCTGTTTTTCTACGCCATCCGTGTGGGCGTAGCAAGCGAGCATTAGCGAGACGCGAAGCCCCAAGGCAGGCCAGAATGGGCTGCCGCCAGGCGTAGGCCATTTGGTCTTACAGACCAAATGGTAAGAAGGCTAGCCTCGGCGTAGCAAGAGCCCGCAGGGCTACGCGAAGCCGGGCAACACCCCCAGTCTCGGCGTAGGCTCAGCCGAAGCCGGAGCGTTGCATACCTCAGACGGTGCCAACAAAATCGCCTAAAACAGCCTCGGTCTCCCGGGTGGCGGAGTACTGCATACTACAGACGTGTTTTCATTCGCCTCTCTTGCACTTCCTCCTTGACGCTGCACACTATCCGCGATATACTCACCTCCATGCCAACATCACACTTCCACTACGTTTACATTCTGTGGGATGCTTCCACACACACTCACTTCTATGTTGGCCATACCTCTGACCTTGCGGCTCGGTTCAAAACGCACAACGCTGGGCATGTCCCTCACACCTCCAAATACGCCCCATGGGAAATCCACTCTGCTATTGCAGTTCAGTCAGAAGAACAGGCATCTGAACTGGAGAAATATTTCAAATCACACTCCGGCCGCGAGTGGGCTTTGAAGCATTTAGGGGGTAAATAGTACTATTGCTTTTTTGTTACACCAACTTAGTAAATACAAAATAATTATTATGGAATCTTCTCTAGAAAAGACTGATTTTATCGTTCTCTACAAATACATGCCATATGAGGCTTTTGTTGCAACTGTAGAAACTTGGACACTAAAAGCATCGTTCCCATATGAAGTAAACGATCCATTAGAAAATGTCATTCAAAAAAATAAGCATCTTCCTCCAGAACTCCTGAAAGATTCATCGTTAGGATACATATCTCCATTTTTTTCATTCTCCAGAAATATGTCTTCGAGCGCAATGTGGGGACAATATGCAGATTGGGGGCGAGGTGTGTGTTTAGTATTTGCTTTTCCTATCAGAGACGATAGTGTCGAATGGATAGCAGGAGAAAAGCCGGGCATCTTTAACCCTTTAATATGCGACAAAGAACAAGCTGTTCCATTGTTGTATCAAGAAGAACGTTTCAAAATTAACTATGATGCAAAATACCGAAAAAACAAGACACCTATTGTAATGAACAGATGGCTAAATGATTGTATAATTGTAAAGGGAAAACATTGGGAATATGAATCCGAAGTGAGAATACATACCAGCTATGGAAGTGCTACGCATGAAAAAAATGGTATTCTTTCATATCAATGGCCGATGCAATATTTAATAGGTGCAATTGCAGGACCCAAGTGTAAACAATCTCGACAATATATTAAGCAAAAAATACAGTTATGCAAAGCGGCTTTTCTTGCAACAAACGATAATGTAAAATTATCGAAAAATATAGTTGTAGCGCAAGCTAAAGCCCACGATATAAGATTTGAGTATGTTGCACCTCCTTTTTTTGATAAAGTAGATTCTCGTCTTTTTTACGAACTTGTGCTGAGTGATTCTTTATTAGGCTTACATTATACCGTAATTACCTACTATAAAAATTGGAACGAATGGATAAATAATGTATACAACAAGGAGTTATTAATTGTAAATAAATACATTAGTAAAATTAAAACATTAATAAAACAGGAGTTTTCTACCCATCTATTTCATGAAAGTGAAATAGATGGACTTGTTTATTATCTTACACACAGTATAGTTTTCAAAAATACTGAAATTATCCAAGATATGGAAATTTTAAGAGAACGGATTAAGTCGTACTTTAATAAGAATGTAATGACGGCATGTAATTCACAAATGGATAGTTCAATAGATATATTAAAAATCGCAAACTTCTTTTCAAACGCCACCTTAAGTAAAATCGTCAAACTTGTTTTAGAAATGCATACAAAAAGAGACCGCTTAATTATTAATGAAGTAAAGAAAAATGACAAAAGCATATAAGCCGTGACAAAAAATCATAGGTATAACTAATAGGATAAATTTAAGATTATTACTAAAGCGAATGATTCAAGCTCATTCGCTTGCAGACTATCGAGCACCGGATGGAGGTGCTCCACATGCAGCCGCCCCCGGCTCCGAAGAAAGTAGAGTGAGCGCGGGGGCGGCACCTACAACGTATATTCCCGGACAATCCTAGTGAGGATTCTAGGATTGTCCGGGAATATACGTTTAAACAGATCTTGCGGTTTCATTGGGGCAATATAACTTGCCACCATACGTTATTCAACAAAATTAGGAAAAATTAGATTCAGCCCCTCCTCTAATCTCCGCTCCGTTACGGACATTCACGACACCTTCGGCATTACCCGCATGGTGCTCTCTAAAACGCTCGATATGCTCGACCACACCCCGGAGGAAATCGCCACCATCCTCCGGGAAACCTACTGAATTATATTGGTTAATCAGAATCCGTATGCCAAAGCTGAGGTAAATCGGTACATGGTATCAAATAATCGCCGACTGTTGCGTAATCATCGGGGATAACAAATGCGACGCTATGACGAGCCCTCGTAATGGCTATATACAATTTACAGCGTGAATAAAAACGCAGGAGAGAATTATTGTTATTTAACCAATTTAATATGGGCTGAGAACAATATATCAAAACTCTATCGAAAGTTTTTCCTTTAGATTCCCCAAAATTGAAAACAGGGCTTCCAAGAGGAACTTCCGTAGTCGTAGAGTTTCTCAGTATTACTGGATTGTACTTTCTGATGTATTCTGGTACGTCACGTTCCTTAACTAAAAATACGCCTTGATGTTGAATAGTATTCGCTAGAATAGATGCAGAAGTTACATGTGCGTGTTCAGGAAAAAGTCTATTAGCGAAATCGCATATGACCTGATTATTGCGAAAAGAAAAACCAAGCGAAGACGTGTCTATATCTATTACATGCTGGCATTCCTTTGCTGCAAACTCCTGTATTTTACCATCGGAATATTGGCTATGTCGCTTTTCATGATGGGTCAAATATGCTACTTGACGTGGATCTCCAACCATTGTAAGCGAAATCTTTGAATGAGCCAAAAGCTTAATAATATCTAAATCATAACCTGCTAAATCTTGAACCTCATCAATGTATATGGTGTCAAATATATTTTCTAAACGTTCTATCAAAAGGCCATTTGTTAAAGTATTGATTTTGTAGGCAAATTTTGAAATCTTATCCGTATAAATTCTATATTCCTTATCACAATAATATTGCTTTGCATTTTCTTCTTTAGCATATATAGGTTTTTCTTCTTTATTTACCCCTATAATTCCCGAGCGCTCGTTTACTGGACAAATATTTGAAATTCTTTCTTTAATGAGAAATGATTGATATGGCCGAACCATATGTTTTAATAAAAAAGAAAACCATGTCTGAATCGTGATATGCCTAGGTAGTTCTCCTAATTTCTGGAGATATCTTGAAAGAATCTCTTTTTTGTTTTCTTTTGTATAAGTGGTTATCAATATCCTCTTACCAATAGAAGATAAAGAGTCCCTAAATATGTGACTTGTTTTTCCTGCCCCCGCAGCAGCTATGAGCAATTTATTCATTTGTCAATAGCTTTCATTACATCCTGTATGTAGCTGGGATATTTCAGGCGGATATCCGAAGAGAAAATGGCATACGCGCATTCCGTTTTATTAGATTGCATAAAAAAAAGAATCTCATCTTCTGTTTCGTAGCTCGTGTCAAATACCTTATTCAGAACATTGAGATTGTTTGCCCTGTACATACAAGGCTCTAATGTATTATAATTAAACTTACTGCCATCTCTGTTTTTTAACGAACCTTCGGTATAAGGGGTCGCTTCATAGCATATATCAATGTTTTCTTTTTTTAATTCACCAATATATCTACTATACTTTCTCTTTAGCGAATCTACTTTTCCGTCATTATCCGTAACAACAATCGTTGAAACATCCATTAATTCTGCTAGCTCTAGGAAACGAAGGAAACTCGTTCCTACAGCTATAATGTCAATCCCATCATCTGATGGGAGCTTGTTATGCAAATCATAATACGCTTTTTGTATAACTAAATCATCGCTACTTCCTTCAACTAAGATTGCTTTTTTACTGAGCGCGAATCGTAAAGTATCAAAACCAGAAAGTTTTTCGAAAAAACGAGCTGTATCTTCATTTAAAGCGTCAAGCCTCGTAGGCGTCTTACCAAGTAGTATAATATTTCTTAGATTTAACTTATTTGCAACAAAACTACTATGAGTAGAAATGATTATTTGTTTATTATTTTCTTTTTGTGAGATATGAGATACAAGCTTTTGCAACAGATGATGAGAAAGATGACTTTCTGGCTCTTCAATAAGAATTAGATTTGAGCATTCGCTTTTCTTATCAGTAAGAGCCAATTCAGTTTTGAGAACGCACTGCATTCCTTGCCCCGCATGGTTGAAAGGGATTCCATCGGCCAGCGCAATTAATGTTTGTTTCCACGATAATTTACTACCCAAATCTATACCTAACGTAATAGATTTACCCTGAACGTCGTCAACATGTGTCAGTTTATCATTAACTTTCTTTATGCCGTCATTTTCTGAATAGGCTGAAGTAAAACCACGATAGGCTTGGGAAACGGCTATTCGTTCATCCTCTGTAATATTGTTCTTAAGAATTCGTGACACGTATATGTCTGATGATGTTTGATACGTGTTTCTTGTAGCATCGATAAAAGAGCAATTTAGCTTAATTTCTCGTGGAAGAGTGTACTCTCCCGCAAAACTTACCCACTTAGCTTCATAATACTCTAGAGGAATTGAATTAATGTTTCCATGATGAGATCTTACATAAGTACGATACGCTTCTTTGTATCGGTCTGCTAGTTCAATACTAAAAACAAAGCCCCCTGTTCTGGTTAATTCATCACTATTACCACTACCTACAAATTCTGGCTGAAAGTTACTATCTGAATAATAAACTTCTATTTCTATGCTTGGAGGTAAGAGTAATGGATTGACCTTGACATTTTGCAGGTATTCATCAACAGCCTCCTTATTAAACAAGTATTGAGAAATCTCTCCATTTCTAACAGACCTTCCATAATGATAACCAGTTAATGCCAAATTTATGGCTTCGAGAATGGTAGATTTTCCTCCCTCATTCCTTGCTACAAGAATATTCAGCCCTTTATGAAAGGAAATCTCAAAAGATTCTTTAAAACGTTTAAAGTTTGTTATTTTTATTTTTTGAATCGCCATATTCCTATTGACTAAATGAGATTTCTGAATGTTTCTATACCCAATTGTACAGTTTGTCCAGCCAGTCTTTCTTAGCTGCAATTTCCAGTTCTACTCGCCTCCCTGTGTGAGAAAGCTCCTCTTCTCGTTTAACGTATCCGTCGTACTCAAAATCAATCATGTCATAGATACTATTACTAATTGGAACACATACCTTATTTTCCTCAGAATGTAGACTAGCTTGGAATACTTCAACACGTTTTCCGTAATCTGCTGTGGCACAAAGGGTTTGTATGTATTCTACAGACTTGGGACAGTCCTTTCCAAGAATTACCCCCACCAGATTTTCTGCAAGAATCGAAGTATATACAGTCCCCGATTCATACCTTAACACATCGCTCGTAATTACAAGTCTGAATTCCCTTTCATATGACCAGTCCTTGGGTTTATACGATATCAAATGTCTCTGCAAATCGCCAAGTTTGTATTCTATGGCATCATTCCTTATTACTGTTACGTAATCTCTGACAAGGATTCTTTTTTCGTGATACAACATAGGTACCAAATGCAACGCGCTACATTGAATTCGTGAAATAAAACGGTCTTTTTCCTCATCTACTGGAATTTTGAATACAAGACAGACCCCTTTATGAGAATTCGCATAATGTCCCCACATGAGGACTGATGACATTTGACACGACAAGCTGATATAGAAAGTTGAATCCAAGTCCTTGAGTTTTTTCCAACATTGCTCCAAATTCCACAGATGAGAGTCCATTAACGCAGTTGGCCTATCCCCAGACTCAAATGATGGATTCATTTCAAATGGGTCATTACATCTTCCCACCTCTGATACCTTTAAACGCCGATTAAGCAAGATATCTTCCAAATACTCCGTCCGGGTAAAATGATAAAGGGTGATGTATTTTTGTCCCATAATAAATCGGATATTTCGCTGCTTATGCGTCTTTTGCTATAATTCTCTCCCGCTCCTTATCGTAGCGATAATTCACAATACTCCCATCAACAATCATGCTGATGGCCTGTTGAATGACGGAGATTGGCACACTATACCATTCGTGCGGATGGCAGATGAAGCCGTCCTTATCAGTCACATCTAGGTCGACTTGGCAAATGGCAAAGAATCGATGTATCAGGGCTTCCAGCTTGCGGACGTTAATATCATAGCACGCAAAGGTCTGGACGATTTTTACCTCATCCATCAGGTATGTAGTTTCGTTCTTTGCGTTTTTGATGCGCTCTTCTACGGATGTCGTAGCTACCCCTATTTTGAACAGGTTGGGTATAGCTGCGATGTTCGGCTTCGTGCTTGCACTTCGGAGGATGTAAATAAATCCGCGCGGTTCTATTTTCTGTTCATCCTCTTCGGCATACAAAACCAATTCTTTCTCATCGTATTCACTAATGAGGAAACCGTCCCTGTACAAAGCAGATTCGAAAGAACGCCGCAACATGTCGCACTCCTTGCCATTTTCGAAAATGACGCGCATGCGGCGATTCTTAATCTTTCTATCAGCTCCTTGCGTTACGAATTCCTCATCCACCTCGGCCACATAGGCCAAAAGTCCATATATGAGAGCGTATGTGCCAACCCCTATACTTTGCTGCGCATGGGAGCCCGTAATGCGAATGATATGCCGATTGTTGTATTCAAGGTCTGAGTGGCATTGCTCAAACAACGGTCTGAACCGCTCAAACTCCTTGCACGGCTTTCTGTTAGCTACATAATCCGGTTGAGCTTTTCTTTGTGGCAAGATACTGGTGTCGAAGATATCATTACTGGCTAGTTGAGTCAGTAGTTCTTCGTCCGATTTGCTCCATGTTTCTTCTTCCACATGGGGCAGTAGATTCAACACATCCAAATCGCGAACAGCAGCAGTCTTTTCGGGATTCGTGCGGAACTCAGCCAGTCGCTTGGCGAGAGATCTCTCGCGTATGCCTTTTTTGATTTCCGGCTCGCGCCCCTCCTTACGAACAAAATTGACGATTTCCTCGAAGCTCATTCGTAATATCGTATCTTGCGTAACGACATTACTCTGCTTAGGAGCTTCCGGCTTGATGCCTAGCTCCTTCATTTCTTCAAACAAACCTGACCAATCTAATTCCTCAGCCATTCTGGGACTCTCTCATTTTGCGTTTAAGAACAATCAAAGCCTCTGCCAGCAAGGTTTCGTTTGCATCGTCCGGATTGATTTCCGGCTCTCGCCCGTATTCCTGGATGAAATTACGAATGAAGCTCCATAGACGGTGCGCCTCCTCCGGAGTCATGGTGATACGCTTCTCCTGAATCGCGTCACGAATAACCCTCAGCGTAGGGGCGGTCAGCTGCTTAGACAAAATCTCATAGGCCTCCTGGAAGGGATTAATTCTGTCAATCAGGTTGATATCCAAGTCGTTTACATTGATGAAGCGGTTACTGAGCAAGACGAACTTTCTACCGCCTTCTTCTTCTTTGATTTTGGCCTGCTTCATGGCATTATTCATCACCACGTGCTGGCGCACCTCCTCAATTTCTGCATTGCTCAGTTCCGGATAGCGGGTGGAGATAATCTTGGGTATCAACACCTTGTTCGTCATCAGAGGGGAAATCTCCGGATTGGCTATCACCTTGCGCACGGTGTCATCCTGCATAATCTGTGCAGTCAAATCCACCAAATCATTCTCTACGATTTCCTTGACTCGCTTGGTGCTCGGCTCTTTCAAGCCTTTGACGTTAACAAAGCCGGGCAAGGGCGCGGGTCTGTTTAAGAACTTAAAGTCAGGGGCAAGAACCTGCTCCATGAGCAATGAGGCGGTAATGGCTTTGAGCATGTTGTTGACAGAAAGCGTCACTTCATCGCTGGTTGCACGTGGTGCTGCAATCAGATTCGTGAATTGTGTATGCTCTTTACCGGGACAGTCTCGCGTAGCTCGGCCGATAATTTGGATGATTTCCGTTAGTGATGCACGGTAGCCTACTGTCAGCGCGTGTTCACACCAGGGCCAGTCAAATCCCTCCTTGGCCTTATTGAGCGCAATAATGATGTCCAAATCATCGCGATCTTTAGCCGTGGCAAGATACGCTTCCACTTTACCTCGGTTGATAGGGGTATCATCAACCAAATCGGCAATTTTCAGCATCTTGCCATCTCCATGCCGTTTGACATAGAGAATTTTCGTCTCGGGGTCTTGGTGGTCAAGCTCGCCTATGATTCCGATAATTTCACCGACTTCACGTATCTTGTCTCCCGTGGACTCGCCGCTGTTCACGTTGGGGATATGCAGAATTGTCTTCTTGTCTGTATCAAGCACTTCTCCCAAGGCATCCAGATAACGCCCCTGATAGAAATGGTGACCAATACCCAGGCTCTTGAGGTAGGTATAGCCATTGAGCTGGTCATAGTAGCTAAACACTACTCGCTCAAAGCGGGCTTCATCCTCTGGCATCATTACAGGTACATTGTCACCACGGAAGTAAGAGCCAGTCATGGCAATGATGTGAGCGGAGGACTCGTACAGCACCTTATGCACCAAATCACCCATGCGATTCTCCTGCTTATCGGCAGAGGAATGATGGAACTCGTCAATGGCCAACAGACAGCCATCGAAATCTGCGGGGGCCAACTGCTCGAAAGCAAAGCGCAGCGTGGCGTGGGTGCAGATAAGGATATCCGAGCCATTCCCCATAAACTCCTTGAACAGGTTGACCTTTCCGGCAGATGTGTCAGAATCCGGGGTGCAGAGGTTATAACGGCTGTCCGGTTGCCAGTCGACGAAAAATCCAAATCGCGAAAGAGGCGTCGGAGCAAACGATGCACCGATGGTACATTCTGGCACGGCAACAATCACTTTACGGATGCCCTGATGCCGCAATTTGTATAACGCAAGGAACATGAGGGCTCGGCTCTTGCCGGATGCAGGAGGTGCCTTCAGCAGCAGGTATTGGGCATCTCGCTTGGCGTAGGCGCGAGCCTGCATTTGACGCATGCCCATGGCATCCGTCTTGGTGCTTTCTCCCGTGGATGAGTAGTTGACTTCTACGATATTTTTCATTTTTTCTCCTCTATCATTTGTTGATACAGCGCAAATAAACATTCTAAGCGTTCCTCTTCGGAGAAGAACGGCTTTTTACGATACAGGCTATCAACAAGCCTGTCATTTTCTTCATGAGCCTGCTTCAAATCTGCGGGCATGCTTTCGGGGTTATACATATCACCTAAGGTCATTTCAGTGTGCTTTTCCCGGATATCAAGGATGTTGTATGCACTTTCATTTAATAATTCCTTTTCTTCATCACGCACCATCCTCAAAGGAAAGGTGTGATAACATAAATCCGCAGAATAACGATAATCATTCTTTAATCTACCACATGAAATACGTACCCACGTCATATGCATCGAAGAACTCAATACAGCAAGCACCCATGGTTCAGCACCATAAATAGCAAATGCTGAATCGCTAACAATAGTATCAGCATCCACGTAACCAACAGGAATATATGTACGACGAAAAGAAGATACTCGAGGCACAATTATTGCTTCTCCCTCATTTGTTTCTCTGAACAAATGAGGTGTTTGAGCTAATTTTACACCACCTTTATCCTTCGCTTCTAATCGTTCATCTCTGCATTTTATAACACGTTCATAAATTGGTGCATATTGTTCAATTTCAACTAGAGAAAAATTTGGCAACCATAGACAATAGCGATAAGTACAACTAATAAATTCCTTTGAACCTACTAATTTTCTGAAAAACATTGACAGATTTTTATTACTGCCAATAATGCGCGTGTATTCCTCCGGTTGCAGAATGAGAGATTTTCCATATGCCATATTACCAAAAGTAATATAGGGCAATATACTACTTAATGCGGTGGAGCGTCTGCCTATTATTACTTTCTCTTGTCTAAGATATGGCGAAATATAGTCAACACTCTGACAAAGTCCACTTGTAAACAGCATTCGTTTCCCTAACCGCCCCGCACAAGAAAATCCTATAATAACACAAGTAACGCCAGCTTGCTGCCGGGCATTATTTTCCCATTTGAAAGATGTATATGCAAAATCTATAGAAACCGAATTCTCTATTTCTCCCCAGAAAACACCCACTTGTTCACCTTGTGTGATAGAGTTCGTTGAAACTAAAGCGCATTTTATACTGGTTCCATACATATAATCATACGCTTTTCTAAACCAGCATAAGGAGTAATCTAAGCAGCCCTTATTTTTAGTTCTTCTAAAAACATGAGCTAAATCTGCTTTTTGTGCCTTTGTTTGTCTATTTTTACCGCCAAATGGAGGATTTCCGAAAATGTAAATTTCAGCTTGTTCAACAGGAGCTGCATCCATTAACAGCGGCTCAAGCGTATATAATGGGGCAGAAGTATCTAGAGGCTTGGGGCACACCTTTTCCCAGTCCAAACGAAGAGCGTTGCCGTGAATAATCTTATCGTTAGGTTTAAGAGGAAGTGTTGGTATAGCTTTTCCCAGTTTAACCATGAAGCGCTCGTTCATTTGATGATCGACTAGCCACATGGAAAGAACTGCAACCTCGTGAGCGAAGTCATCAATTTCGACGCCATAAAATTGTTGGATATTTACACTAGGGAGACACATTAACCCCGGAGTCTCCGCAATCACGTCCATTTCTAACTCACGCAGCTCCTTATAAGCAATCAGCAAGAAGTTACCGCTGCCACAAGCAGGGTCAAAGAATCGCATGGTACTAATCCTCTGGATGAACCTCGCAGCGGCTTTCTCATTCCCCTTTACCTTTTCGGCCTCTTCCCGTAATTCATCAAGAAAGAGAGGATTGAGCACTTTCATGATATTGGGAACTGAAGTGTAGTGCTCTCCCAGTTCTTCTCGTTTTGCCGGGTCTTGGCAAGCTTGGAACATGTTGCCGAAAATATCGGTATTAATCTCAGACCAATCCTGATGCCCGGCAACAAGTACTGCATCGCGCGATTTTCTGGAAAAGACAGGAACCGGGACATCGTGAGCAAACAGTCCACCGTTAACGTAGGGGAAAACAGTATAGCGAACCGGAAGGTCTTTACGCGCCGGGGCGTCTTCAGGCATATTCATGATGTGGAACACACGAGCAAACACCTCAGCCATGTCCGAACCATCTTCCAGAGTCGTTTCTTCCAGCAAATCGGTAAACATCTGGTCTTCCGGAAGAATACCGCTATCCTCAGCAAAGAAACAGAAGAGAAGTCGCGCCATAAACACGTTCAGCGCGTGCTCATCGAATCCGGGATTGTCTGCCTTAATGGCATCAAAGAGCTTACCCATCTTTCGGGCAGCATTGATATCAGCTGTTTTTTCCTCATAGAACTTCGCTTTTTCGCGTCCCGTCCACGGCAGGAAGAAGTCACAATGCTTGTACAAATCAGCAATGGGGAACTCGCGCGTTTCCTCATCCTTGGTATCAAGCGCAGACCAATTATTGCCATCACTCACCACAAGGAAGCGAGGACGATGTTTCATGATTGCTTTGCTGGAGCGCATATCCTGCAGAGCAGAAAGGGAAGTGCCCGGCAGTACCTCCTGATAGCACAGCTGCTTTTTCCAGATGATTTGTCCCGGCTCCTTGCTCTGATTGTAGTCTCCACTCTTGATGCGTGTCACCGTGGCCTTAGGGAAGCCATAAGCGATGAGCACATCATAGATGAGCTCCGGATTCGGAGAAAGTGTTTTGAGGATGGTTTCAATCTGTTCCTGCGTACGAGCCATGCCGATATTCTACCACATTCCACGACTCACCTCAAGGGCGCAGGGGCAGCAAAAGTCATATTTTCTAAAAATTATGACCTGTTTTTTTGCACACTCCGAGGGAAAGTGCTTGTTAGCGAGCGTTATTGGCTTGTATTTCCTTTACTGTGAAGCATATTTATGGTAGAGTCCAGAGCAGCAAACAGAACCTCGTAAAAAATCGCAATGAAAGAGAAATATAGCGTAGAACACAAAACTCTTGATACTATTATCGGGTACATCAATTCTGGAGAAATAGCCATTCCGGAAATCCAGCGTCCCTTTGTGTGGAAAGCAAGTCAGGTTCGCGATTTAATTGATTCTATGTACAGAGGTTATCCTGCGGGTTACCTCATTATCTCCCAGAGTCCTGACATGAAGCTTAAGGATGGCACGCAGTCAGTTGGTAAGAAAATCATGATTGACGGTCAGCAGCGCGTGACTGCATTGATGACCGCCATCGCAGGTCAGCACGTTCTTGATAAGGACTTCAAGAAGAAACGCATCATCATCTCATTTAATCCGCTAGCAGATGAGGACTCGGAGGAGGAGATTTTCAAGGTGCAAGACAATGCTATTCGCAAAGACTCAAAGTGGATTGCCGACATAGCTGACGTATTTAGCTCCAAATTCAGTATTTGGTCTTTTGTTCCGCAATATCTGTTGAATAATCCAGATGTTGCCCCGGACAAGGTCGGTAAGGCCATAGAACGTCTTCAGAAAATCCGCAACCGACAGTTGGGCGTCATTGTTCTGGAAAAAGACTTAACCATAGATGAAGTAACCGAGATCTTTGTGCGCATCAACAGTAAGGGGGCAGAGCTGAATCAGGCGGACTTCGTTATGTCCAAGATTGCAGCCAATACATCCTACAACGGCAATATGCTGCGCAAAGCTATCGACTACTTCTCACACCTCGCCATTGACCCGAAGTGGTACGAGGAAATGACGAAGGATACCGAGTTCATGGAGTCCGAGTTTGCCGCGAAACTGGATTGGTTGAAGAATGACCAAGGGGACATTTTCGACCCGAAATATGGTGATATCCTGCGTATTGCCTTTATGCACCAGTTCCACCGCGCAAAAATGAAGGACTTGGTAAGCCTGCTGGGGGGACGCAATTTCGAAACTCGAGAATACGAAGAAGCGATTGCAGAGGAATCGTTCCGCAAATTGACGGAGGGTGTAAAAATCTTCATGAACAAGTACTCCTTCAATGAGTTTGTATCAGCAATAGAGTTTGCCGGATTTAATCAGAAGCGTCTCAATAACTCACAGATGACGCTGACCTTTGGCTACACTCTTTACCTGATGCTGCATGACGACCCGAATATCCCCAAGGAGAAAATCAAGTTCTATGTGGCCAAGTGGTATGTGCTTTCTACCCTGACAGGGCGGTATACAGGTTCTCCCGAGACTGCTATGGAGGCGGATATCCGCCGCATCAGGGAAAAAGGCTTCATCGAAGTGCTTGCAGAAACGGAAGCAGCCGAGCTGTCAGAGGCCTTCTGGACTGCAGGTCTGGTTCAAAAACTGGAGACCTCCGCCGCTATGAGTCCTTTCTTGAATGTGTTCCTTGCTGCTCAAATCTGCAAGGCTGATAGTGCTTTGTTCACTCACATGTTCAAGGTGAGTGATTTGATTAGAATGCAGGGAGAGGTTCACCACATCTTCCCGAAGAAGTATCTGGCCAAGCATGGTATTACCGACAAATCGAAGTACAACCAGATAGCGAACTACACTTATCTGGATTCTCAGGTAAACAAGGCCATTTCGGACGATGCTCCTTGTGTGTATTTCACAAAGGCATTGGAAACCGCTAAGCGAGGCGTGGCTGAATACGGTAACATCTCCAGCGAGGAAGAGCTACTGAACAACATGGCTCAGAACTGCATCCCGGCAAATATTACCGAAATGGATTACAGCCATTACGATGAGTTCCTCGCCACCAGACGCAGGCTAATGGCTCAGAAAATACGGGATTATTACTACAGCCTTGGCGTGTAAAACAGAGCAAAGAGTTTTTGCTATAGATGCTTAACATTGACGTCTTATATGAATTGCCCTGACCTTGATTATTTATTCAAGCCGTTGCTTGTTTACTCGTTCTCAAATTGCTGCGGTAGTTATGAGCTTCTTTGTTGTCCTCCGAACGAGACTGAGGATGATTTTCGCTATGAAGTACGTTTGGTTCCCCCTCCCGAAGAAACGAGTGAGGATGAGGAAGAAGAGGATGATGATATTGTAATATTCGGTGATGGGAATGATGAAGAATGGGCTAGGTACAAGGCCGAAGTCGAGAGCGGCAATTTTGTTCCTTTTGAGGAGTGGCACACACGAGCATTGCCTTATTTGCAGGAAATGGTGGATCAAGCTCTTCGGGAGAAAAAGAATCTGTGGGATATGAAAGATTGTTTAGAGAAGTTTGGCGACCACCATTACAGCCCGCTTCCTTGGCCTGTAAAGCCGTTGCCTCCCGGTGCGGTTTATTGATTGTTTTCCTATCTTCTTTCTCAAAGCAATCCCACCAAAAGGAGAGATTCTCTGAGAAAGCCTCCGTTCGGTTGAAAAATGCTCCACATCAGCGGAGGGGGAGAGATTGGAGGTAGCGGGACAAATCGCGGGTATAGTAGGAGGGGGAGGCAATCATGCGGGAGCAGAGTTGAAACAAGCGGATCCAAGCGGCAACCGGGAGAGAAAAGAGAGAAGAGCGTTTTCTGGGCGGGAAGAATCCGCAAGGAGCGGGGGGCGAGTCAATTCCTGCTTGACCGTGAGAGGAAGAACGGCTATATTGTAGGAGTTATGAGTATTTTCAGGTTTATCTTAATGAGTGCCGTTTTGATGGGCGGAATAGCCCCGGTTGCGTACTGTACGGAAGATGATGCGCCGAGCGCGCAGCATGCCGGAGGCAAGAAAAAGAAAAAAGCAGCGAAAGAAGATGAGTTGTCGCCGGTGGCAGAATCGCTGCAGAATGTGGCATTTATGACGGGCAAGCCGATGAAGGGAGCAAAGTTTTACGTCTACTTTGTGGCGTCGCCACGCAGCGGGCCATGCAAGACGCTGGTTCCGCAGGTGCTCAGGGAGTATAAGAAGATGAAGGCGAAGAAGGTGGAGCTCATTTTTATTGTGGGGTTGGTAGATGAGGATGAAGCCCGTAAGTACGTGAAGGAGTACAAGGTAAAATCACCGACATTGCACTATGAGAACAGCACGGTTGCCGCCTTGCTCGGATATAACGAGGTGTGTGAAACCGGTGTTCCGCACACTGTTATTGTAGATGCCGAGGGGAAGGTGCTGGGCTATGGGCATGATGACGAAGCGCTGGACTGGAAGAAGTTGTGTAAGCCGAATAAAAAGTAAGCGCTTGAGGAGAAAAAACAGGGCAATGTGAAGTATGAAGAACGCATTGAGAATGTTGCCGGTGCTGTTGATTGGAGGATTGGCGGCAGGAGAGGAACAAGCTCCGAAACCGACAGCGGCCGAAGTGGCTATGCCGAGTGAGGCGGAGTTGATGAAGATAGAGCGGGATGCGCACAGCGGGCTGTTGCTGATAACGGCCTTGGTGGCGGATACGCCGATGCGTATGATTTTGGATACCGGAGCAACGCATACCATTCTGCATGAGGGGAGTGTGGCCAAGCTCAAGAAGAATTATTTTTGGATTGATACCTCGCACATTATTTTTGAGGGGAATACGCAACAGAAGCCGAAGATGCTGGCAGCACCGTTGATGGCGGGGCCGGGGATTTCGCCAAGGCACGCGCTGGTGGTGCTGAATTTGGGGGCGGTACGCAGTATGATGGGAGAGGAGATAGACGGCATTATCGGCATGGATATTTTGGGCTCGCTGCCCTTTACGTTCAACCTGAAGCAGAATGAGTTATACTGGGGAACGCCTGAGGGAGCCGTGCTGACGCCGCTGTATGGCACCATGACGCGCGGTGGACGCATGATGGTGAAAGCCAAGTGTGGCAGTAAGGAGGTGGAGATGCTGCTGGATACGGGCAGCGCCGTCACCCGCCTGAAAAAGGGAGATTGGGAAGCCGGAGTAGCCGGAGAAATCATGGCAAAGATGGGTAATGTGAACAATACGACCCAAGGCAAGATGCTTGAGGGCAAGCCGGCAGATATTGAGGTGGCGGAGGGAGTAAAGCTCAGGAATGTAGCCCCGCTGCTGGAAGAGCCGGGCGCGCCGGTGCTGCTGGGATTGGATGCGCTGAAGGAGGCGGTGCTCATTCACTTGCCGACGGAGGATTCCGATTACGGTAAGTTCTTTATGGTGCCGTAACGGCGAGTGCGCTCAGAGGGAGAAGGAATCACCGGCAGAGAATGTGCGGAGGCGCTCCCCCATGTGGGCGGAGAGAATGGCTGTGGCGGTGGCGCCGGTACAGTGCCCGGTGTAGTATAAAGTGGGCAGCTGCAATAAACGGACGGCAGCGGCTTGCAGGCGCGCGGTATCATGCTCGGGGGTGCACTTCATGTAGTGGAAGCCGCCGATGAGCACATGCGGCCGGAAATAGGCCGCGATGTTGAGGATGCCCCGGTGAGAGCAGCCGCTGAATAAGATGCGTTTGCCCGCCTCCTCAATCAATAGGTATTGCTCATGCCGGAAATCATCCGGCATGTGTCGGCCGACAATCACGGCAGACATACCCTGCCCCTCTGCAGCGTGCGGGCAAGGCATGTCCGCAGCGCGGTGGAGGATGACGCCGGGAGCTAAGGCATGCACGGGAGCCTTGGCCGAGCAGATGCGCGCAGAGGCAGCCAAGGCCGGAGGTAGGCCTATATTCTTGCCGTTAGCGTTGAAATGCGGGTCAAAAGCATGGGGCGCCACCCACACAGGGGCATGGCGGTTAAGTTGCAGAAAGGTAGGCAAGCCGCCACCGTGGTCATAGTGTCCATGGGAAAGCACGGCAAGGTCCACCGCGGCGAGGTTGAGCCCCATGCGCGAGGCATTTTCCGCAAAGGCGGGGGAAGCGCCGGCATCAAACAAGATGCGGCGGCCCGCAGACTCAATCAGCAGACTCAGCCCGTGCTCTGCCTGCATTTCCGCGCGGGCAGAGGTGTTCTCCATGAGCACGTGAATGTTCATAGGCGTATTTTATACCCCCCGGGGCAAAACTGCAAGGCGTTTCGGATAGTTTCCGGGCACGGAGAGAGCAAACAGACGTATAACATTGCGGTATTTGGCTTCCGCGGGTGCAAAAAACGGTTTCGGGAAGAGGCAACCCGGGGGCGATGGGGCTTATAAATAGCCGTAGCGCTTGCGATAACGCAGGACGAAGAAAACGGAAAGCGCAAGAGCAGCAACTTCCGCCACGGAAACACTCCACCAAATGCCATCCGTGCCAACCAGCAGGGGCAGCAACAACACGGCAAGAACCTGAAAAGCAAATGTGCGCGCAAAAGAGATGAGCGCCGAGATAAGGCCGTTGTTCATGGCGGTAAAAAGGCCGGAAGCAAAGATATTGAGCCCCATGAGAGCAAAGGAAAAGCCATACAGGCAAAAAGCATGCTGAGTGAGGGCAGCTAAGGACTCATTGTAGCCGACAAACAGCACCGCCAAGGGGCGGGAAAACAACACGGCAGACGCCGCCAAGCATAAGCTGCAAAGCGAGATGAGCAGGAAACTCTTACGGAATAGATTGCGCAACTCTGCACGGTTGTCGGCACCGTGATGATAGGCGAAAAGCGGGGAGCTGCCCATATCATAACCGATGAAGATGGAAACAAAAAAGAAAGACACGTACATGACCACTCCGAAAGCAGCAACGCCGTCCTCACCGTAATAGCGCAACAGTTGGTAGTTGTACAACATACCCACCAACGCACCGGAAATGCCGCTCACCAGCTCCGAGGCGCCATTGGAACAGGCTTGCAGCATGGGGCGCGGCTGCATGCGAGTGCGCCGAAAACGCAGCAAACTTCCGTTCGGGAAGAGGAAGTAGACAACAGGAACCACGCCTGCAACCACTTGGCTGATGCCCGTAGCAACGGCAGCACCGGCTACGCCCCAACCGAAACAGGCCATAAACAACGCATCCAGCGCAACGTTGGTAACACCGCCGGCTACGCTCAACCAGAAAGCAAAGTTGGGTTTCTCGGCCGCGATAAGCAGGGACTGAAAAGACCATTGCAAAATGCAGCAGGGCAAAAAAGCCAACATGATGCGCCCGTACGTCAGGGCATCGGGCAGCAAATCCGGAGTACCGCCAAGCAAGAGGCAGATTTCCGGTAGCCATACCAAGCCCACGGCAGCAGCTATTGTACCCAAGCCCGCCGCTAACAGCACAACCTGCGTAAAATAGCGACGGGCACGTTTTTCAGCCCCATGCCCCAAGGTTTTGGCTACCAAAGCCGTACCACCGGAGCCGAACATGAAACCAAGCCCCGACATAAGGACAATGACCGGGAAAACAAAATTGACCGCAGCAAAAGCAATTTTGCCGACAAAGTGAGAGACAAACAGGCCATCCACCATTGTGTACACGGAGGTAAGCAACATCATCGCAATCGGAGGCAACACGAATGCGAATAATTTGCGGTAGGTGAAATGGTCTGATATTTGAGCAGCCATGGAAAGAACAGAACAAGGAGCAGCCCTCAGGCGTATTCAGCGCGTGGCATCCCGACGGCGTAAGTATGCCGAGAGGAAATAGTGAAAGAAGAGGAAAAAGCCCAACACCTGAGCCGGCAACAGATAGCGGAAATCCGCCGTAGGTGTGACCACCATGTAGCTGAGCGAATAAGCCGTTGCAGCCCCGGAGATGATGAGGTACAGGTACTGCATGGCAGAGAGAGCCTTGCGCCGTACAAGCCATTGCCACAACAGGTACAGGCAAAGGCAAATGGTAGCCAGGGTGACCAGCAGGCGCAATACACGCAGGTAGGTGTACTGAATATCCGTGGGGCGTAAGGTTTGCCAACGCTGTGCATTCCCCTGCATTTGCGGATACAGGGAATCCGCCAGGGCCTCCACAGGGGCAGGAGTTGTGCCGCTCCAGTAAAATTGAGAAAGCTGGAGGAAGCGAGCCATGGCCATTTCGGAGGTACGGGTTTTCCAAGCATTCAGGTAGTACGGCCAGGCCTTATCCCAATCCGTTTTATTGACATCTGCCCCGCCCCAATAGGCGGTGATGGAATCCGCGTACTCGTGCTCATACACCGGGAGGCCGTTATCGCGGAGGCGTTGCCACTCCTCGGCGCGGGAATTTGTAAGAATAGCGGCAATGCGGAGGTCCGACTCCACCATAGGCGTGAGGGAGGGTTTATGCTCAATGGGAAGGCCTGACAAGCGAATGGAATTGCAGGCGCACCAATACAAGGCAAGCGTGCACACCGCGGCGATGGCAGCCTTGGTGAAAAGACGGCTCAGCGGCATATACCGCGCTATAAGCAGGTACATGAACCCCGGCAGCAATAAGGCGGCATTGCGGCGGTACTCCACCATATGCCACAACAAAAGCAATAACCCCAGCACACAAAACAGACGCCCCCAGCGCGATTCTGCACGGTAGAGCATGATGCTCAGCGTGATGCAGGAGAATAGAATTGTTGTGAAAAAATAATCGAGGCTCACGCCCAAACCAATGTGCAGCAACACCATGCAACCGCCGAACGGGAGTGCCATCCAGCCCAGGCGAGCATCCCGCTGCATCAGCAACGCCAGCCAATAGGCCAAGTTTGCCAGCAGCACAATGTCCGCAATCCACATGAAAATGCGCTGGGGTAAAATGCCATCGCAGGGGGAGCAGCCCAAGCACTCCAAGAAATGGTGGAGCGCCCTGCCCTCATACATGTAAAGCGCGCAGTGCCAATCCGTAACTACATGCTCACCGGAGATTTGGTCCGCGTAAGTCAGCACGGCATCATTGAAGAAGCCGGGCACATGTTTATCCCCGAACTCGTCCACATACAGCTCACCGGACGGAGCAAACAGCAGAATGCTGCCAAGCGTGAGAAAGCAAAACAGAGCAAGCACCCAAGCAGAGCGCCTTGTGGAGGAATCACTTAGACTCATGATATTCCTTCTCGGTGTTTACCTCCCAAATGTTGTCCTTGGAAGTAATGCCACCGCAAATGTTCTTGGCAGCCTCCATGGCAGAAAGCATGGAGTGGTCCATATTGTTATAGCGGTGCATGCCATTGCGGCCAACGAGGTAAAGATTGCAGAGGGAATCCACCCACTCACGGATAACGGGGAACTGCTTGTAGCTACCGAAGTAGGCAGGATAGGCTTTTTCGATACGGAAGACCTTGTGGTCGACAACATCTTCCTTATCAATGATGCCGAGCTTCACCAACTCATTTTCGGCAAAATCACAGAAAGCGGAGTCGTCCATGCTCCAGAGCTCATCGCCCTCATTGACAAAGTATTCCATACCAATCCAGGCCTTGCTGCGATCACTGACCAAGTAGGGGCTCCAGTTGTTGAAGATTTGCAAGCGCCCGACCTTAACATCCGGCTCTTGGACGTAAATCCAGTTATCCGGAACCACGCCGTGCTCCCCGACGGTGGTATTCATGTTCTTGCTCTTGAGTTTGAGCTTGTTAAGCAAGAGTCCCACTGTCATAAAATCACGGTACACCAGTCCTTCCGACACCTCCTTAACCTCGGCCGGCACGGCATCCCCCATCTTGCGGATGAGCTCCTGCACCGAGGTAGTGGAAATCACCTCATCAGCATCATAACGCGTTGTAGCACCGGTAGCAACATCCTTGACCAGCAGGGCAACAATGCGGCCGTTTTCCACCAGCACCTGCTCCACATTCTGTTTGCGTAGGATTTTGACGCCGAGTTTTTCCGCCTCGGCACCGACGGTTTCCCACAACTGGCCGGGGCCGTGTTTGGGGTACCAGAACTCCTCAATGAGGGAGGTTTCCCCTGCCTGTTTGTCACGTTTTTTCCAGAAAGCGAGCTTACCGAGGGCATGCCCCAACACCTTGGCAATGGAAAGCCCCTTAACGCGTTGAGCCCCCCAATCCGCACCGATTTTATTGCAGGGAACACCCCACACCTTGGCGGTATAGTCACGGAAGAAAGTTTTATAGAGCTCCGTACCGAAGCGATTGATAAAGAAGTCCTCCAAACTATTTTCCTTACGCTTGTAAACCATACTGGCAAGGTAACTGAAGCCCATTTTCACCATGCGGATGGGGCCAAGGTTGCAGATGGTGTTCATGCTGAGGGAAACCGGATAATCAAAGAACTTGCGCAGGAAGAGAATGCGACTGAGGCGGGAGCGCACCAGCATGGCGCGGTCCTCCTGCTCCGGGTTCGGGCCGTTTTCTGCCAGTGGCACCTCACGCTGCAACTCCACATCATCGCAGGAGGGAGCACCTTGCAGCGGCATCATCTCCCGCCACCAGTTCATCACGGTGTCGGACTTGGAAAAGAAGCGATGGCCGCCGATATCGATGCGGTTGCCGTTGTATTCCAACGTACGGGAGATACCGCCGAGCTGTTCCTCGCGCTCGAATACCGTAACCTCCACACCGCCCTTACGGGCAAGCTCATACGCAGCTGTAAGGCCGGCAGGACCGCCGCCGATAATTAAAACTTTTTTCATGATTTGAGATGCCGGATACCGGTTTTGTTAATGTTAACCTAATTGTAGGGGATTTTGTTTGCGTGTCAAGCAAAAACATGCTCCGGCAAGCGGAAGAAGCGGCGAGCGTTCTCCGTGGTGCATGCCGCAATCTCCTCCGGGCTCACACCGCGCAGCTCAGCAATCTTATCCACCACGTACTTGGTGCGGCCGGGGATATTGGTAATACCGCGGAACGGAGTCGGAGAAAGGAAGGGAGAATCCGTTTCCACCATGAAACGCTCTGCCGGGCACCAAGCCGCCACGGCCTGAATATCCTCCGTTTTGTTGAAGGTAAGCAGGCCGGTGAAAGAAATCATGCCATCCAGTTGGGAAAAAATGCGTTCCGCCTGCTCACCATTGCCGATAAAGCAGTGGAAAACCGGGCGAACCTTCGGGAAATTGCGGGCAATGGCAAAGGCATCCTCAAAGCTGGCAAGTCCCTTTTTATCGCGGGTGTGGAGGGAAATATTGAGACCGAGCTCCTGAGCGAGCTGAAAATGGCGTTCCAAAAAGACGCGTTGGCGGGCACGGTAGTCCTCTTCGGTCCAGCCATCGGGCGCAGGCCAAAAGTAATCCAAGCCGGTTTCACCTATAGCGGCTTGGGGGAAACGGCGGCAGAGCTCCTCCATGTGTAACAACTGCTCATCCGACACCGTTGTGACCTCACTGGGGTGAACGGCGAGGCAAGAGGAAACAAAATCCGGCATACGGCGGGCAATCTCCAACTGGGGCTCCCAATCATCCGCCCCGGTACCTTGAGAAATGCAATGCCCCACGCCGAGAGCGAGGGAATCCTCCCGCACTTTTGCCAAATCCTCGTATTTGCGGGAAGCTAAGTGACAATGCGTGTCAATAATCATCATGCAAACAAATCAGTAAAGAATTATCTTACGAGCCCCGAAGTTCCAGAGCAACACCAAAGCTTCCGTCAGCAGTTTGGAGAGAGCCACCACACAATTTACCGTACCGAGAGGATGCCCCACTACCAAAGAATAACAATAATCCGTAAGTTGAGCAATGCCCGTAAGCTCCCACATGCCACCGCAGACATCCACAAACAACCACATAAACAACATGGTAAGCAAAAGCCCCACTACACCGATGATGGCAAAGATGGAAAACTCAGCCACTTGTTTATCACCCATTTTACGCTGCGAAAAGACGAACGTATTGCTGCAAATATAGGTAACAATAAGGCCTAATGAAAAACCGATAACGGACGCGAGCAAATAATGGATACCGAGTACGGTTTTGCACAGCATGAGCGCGGTAAAATCCACCACAAATGCAATGCCTCCCGCCACCAAATACTTGAGGAAAGAGGTGACTAAATCTTTTAATCCGTTGCGGTCTGCCATAACGCGGCGCATTATATGGGAGAATGGGGTTCTGTCAAGCAAATTCCCGCAATTATTCAGCATCCGCAGCAGGCGCAGGGCCGGTATACGGCAGAACGCCCTCCGAGCTTAAATCCAACTGCGAATCGTAATACGGAGACTGAATGCCGAAGAGCCCCAAAAGCGAATGGAAAAGGTGCTCATGGCCTACCTGCAGAGCAGCGTTTTTGCTCATACGTTGCAAGGCACTCTCAAAATGGGGGTGCAGAGCACGGAACTCCGGAGAAGCCAGTACAAACATCCCCACGCAACAGCCGGTCGTCTCATGGTACAAGCCCTCTTTTTCGCCGAGCGCCCCGCGTCCCCACATGCCATTGTGGCCCAAGTATTCGCCATGGTCGCTCACGTAAACATAAACAAAGGGGCGCCCCTGCAGTAGGCTGACCACGCGGCGGATGAACTCATCCGTATAGTGAATGGTGTTATCATACGCGTTATTCACCTCCTGAGCATGATCTCCGGGGTTCTCGAACTCGCGCACATAGGGTTTGAAGGGAGCTGTTGCCTCATCAAAATGATAAAACGGAGTATGGCTGCCCTCATTGTTGACAAAGAGGACCAAATTACCCGTCTGCGGGTTGGATTGTAATACTGCCTGAATTTGCGGGATGGAGGTCCACGGACTTTCCGGGGCATTGAACCGCTCCTCAGCACAACGAGTCAGCAAGCGCACCACGCGGTCATACTTCAGCTGTTGCCCCACGCGACGCCCGAAAAATGCGTACACACGGAATCCATTGGCTCGGAAGAGGTCCAACACGGAGCCGGTGGTGGGTTTCATGGAGGCGTCCGCGGTATGAATGTCGCGCCGGGCATTCGTCAGCAATGCGATTTGAGCCTGGCAGGTATCATGCGCGGCTGAGATGCAACGCGGGAAGTTAATGAGGTCCGTACGGCTGCGCAACCAAGGAGTAGTATCGCGCTCATAACCGTTGATGCTCATACGGTCTGCACGTACGCTTTCCCCGATATGCAGCACCAAAACCACCCCCTCGGTACCGTTAAGCGTGGAAATGGAGCTTGCATTTTCCGCCGGGGAGTGCAATTCCTCCGCAATGCGCACGGTTTGCTGATTATGATAAAAAGCCTCGCGTACACTTTCCTCCAGATGATAAGCGGTGTACGTGGGCCAAAATGCATCTTCGTACATCTCGTTCTGCGGCACAAGCCAAGCACCGGCAAAAGCCAGGAAGAAAAACAGCCCACCCGCAGCCAGGGATGTCATGCGACTGCGCACTTTTTTCAGCAGCCATACCTGCAAAAACAGCATCACGGCAATGGCAACTAACACCAGCAGCAGCAACACGACATTGCCGGTCGACATGTAAGCCGCGAACTCCGCATCCGAGGCTTCCATGGCCTCCGCTATTACCAAGGAATTAAGGCGTGTTGCATACTGCTCATATGCAGCAAACTGAGCAAATTGCAACAGCAGGAACGGCGCCCAGAACAACAACGCGCCATACCGTAACAGCCCCCACAGCACCAGCATGGTGCCCATGGTCATGAATACGGATATGTGCATTTGAGAGGGTACAACAAATGCCCCGATATTGCAACAAAAGACGTACAGGATGCACAAAAGAGTCAGCCCCCACAGAATATTCTGCTGCGGCAGCACCGGTAGCGAACGACGTTTGCACAGCCACCCCGTCCCAAGCGCAACCGCGGCAGCGGCAAGCGGAAACCACACGCTGACGCCCTGTTCCCCTGTCCATCGCAGCACAAAAAACAAGGATATAAATGCCGTGTACAAAACAATGGCACCCCAATACAATAACGGCAAACCGAATATGCGACGCAATTTATCCATGGCAAACAGAAATGACGGTCAACAAGCCCTCCCCAAACTCAGATTAACCTTACACACTCGCGCAATGTTTTGCCCCCGCTCTGCCAGAAACGCAGGTCCTCTTCCACATCCACATCTTCTATTGTCCTGATTTCGGCAAAGTATTGCTCGGCCTTTTGCTTGTCCTCCGGCAAATACAGCCCGACGTAGTACAACAACCCTAACAAGTACGAGCCTGCCCATGAGCCATGAGACGCCACAATGGCTCTCTGTATCCACTCATGGACTTCGCTTCTGCCGCCTTTGAACTTATCCTCGTGGAACCCGAGAATAATCTTTGGGTAAATATCATTTTTGTAGTGTTCAAACTCCAAAGCTTTACGGTAAAAGAGCAAGGACGATGCATAATTGCGGCGCACACCGTAGCCATGGTAATACATATCACCAAGAGTTTCAGCTGCATGGGGGTACTCTAAGGCAAACTCACGCAACAACGCAACAAAATCTTTAACCACCGCGGGCGACATCTGCTTGATTTTGATAAGAAACAATGCATTATGCATATCTTCTTCCCGGCCGGGGTCAGACTTCAAATTGTTATACAATCTGAGGGAAATCTCATCTGTATCATTATTCCTGACGGCCTCTATCAGACCATCATGAGTTACAGGAATAGCACCGGAGGCAGAAGACGGAATCCCCAATTGCGCGCATTTGGCAATAATAGACTCATACAATTCCTTATCTTCATCAACAAAAATACCGTACTCACACGCAGCATCCAACAACTCAGCGCAGCGTTTATAGTCCTTCTCCATCCCAATGCCCTCCAAGCACATATCGGCCAGGGCCAAGCAACTGTCAGCAAGCGAGGCCTCCACCCCCTTTTCATAATTTTTAATGGCCTCCTCCGGGTTACAACGGACACCAAGCCCTTTTTGGTAACACATCCCGATTCTGGCATACGCCAGCTCGCACCCGGCAGCCAATGCACGGCGGTAATAATCCAGCGCACGAGAATAATTGCGGCGCACCCCCCTACCGTTGGCATAACACTCACCCACCTCATACATTCCGTGGCAGTCTCCCAGATTAGCCGCTTTTTGGTAATACTTCAGGGTCAGTTCCGGGTTAGCACGCACGCCGTCACCGTAGCGATAACATTCTCCCATTTTCAGCAGCGGGAAAGAGGAATCCGGGCATGACTTTATCCAGCGGCGCACAGCCTGTACATATCCGTCCCAATCTTTCAAATCCTCACATACGTCTACCAGCATCTCCCAGGAATCCTCATCATCACAACATACTTGCAAACCATTCCACAGCAAGTCACGGATTTCCGGCAAATCTTCATGCTTGAGGGAGGGGCTCAGGTAATAATACTCCGCCAAGCGGATGCAACATGCAGGGTTGCCGTGTTCTACACCTTTTTTCAGGTATTCAAGCATCAATTTCTCATTCGGGCATGCCTCAAATGTTTTATCATACAGGCACGCCAACATCTGGCTCGCGCTGCTTGGGAGCTCCGGCAGCGCAGCCAAACACCATTGTTCTAAAGTAAGCCAATCATACCCTGTCTCGTAGCGGTTCAGAGCACGTTCAACCAAGAGTAAACGAGCCTCCGGATTTCCGGCTTCAGCAAGCTCCAGCATCCATTTCCGGCATAACGGGGTCATTTCCTCCTCCGTTTGTTGCATTTGTATGAGCACCAATCTTGACTCCGTATCGCCGGCTATTGCGGAATTCATCACTTTTTTCAGCATCGTATCTGAGCGACTCATATATTCTTTATTTTAACGTATGGGGGTATTCTACATGGTTATGATTCATTTTGCAAGCATTAAAGCAGATAATCACAAAGATGAATCACGCAAAAATAAATACCGCCTCGGCAGTAAAAACCGAGGCGGCAGAAAAAGAATAAGCGGCAGGATTACTCCGCGACACGCAGAGCCTTAGCCTGCTCCTCCGTCAGCTCAATGCACTGCCACGGCAGGCCGTACTGATTGAGAGCCTCCATGAAGGGGTCCGGGTCATTCTGTTCCATATTGAACACACCCTGCCCGCCCCATACGCCGGAAAGAATCAGGCGGCCACCGATGGCAGCGGGTACGCCGGTGGTGTAGGAGATGGCTTGGGAACCGACCTCGCGGAAGCACTCCTCGTGGTCGCAGATGTTATACACGTAAACGGCCTTGTACTTACCGTCTTTCTTGCCTTGGATGACGCAACCGATGCAGGTACGGCCATGGGTAGTTTTGCCCAAGTCACCGGGATCCGGCAACACGGCCTTGAGGAACTGCAGGGGCACAATCTCCACGCCATTGTACACAACGGGGTCAATGCGGGTCATGCCCACATTTTTGAGCACGGTAAGATGATTGATGTAGTTGGGGGAGAAGCTCATCCAGAACTGGGCGCGTTTAATGGTGGGAATGTGCTTGACCAAGGACTCCATCTCCTCGTGGTACATGCGGTAAATCTCATACGTACCCACACCGCTCGGGCAGGTAAACGGTTGGTGCATGCTCATGGCGCCGGTCTCTTGGAAGTCGCCGTTTTCCCAGTGGCGGCAGGGAGCCGTCACCTCACGGATGTTGATTTCCGGGTTAAAGTTGGTGGCAAAAGCCTGTCCGTGGTCGCCACCGTTCACGTCAATGATGTCCAAGTACTCAATCTCGTCAAAATGATGCTTGAGCGCCCATGCGGTGTACACATTGGTCACGCCGGGGTCAAACCCGGAACCGAGCAAGGCATACAGACCGGCTTGTTTGAAGCGGTCTTGGTACGCCCACTGCCAGCTGTACTCAAACTTGGCAACATCGCGGGGCTCATAATTAGCGGTATCCAAATAATTGACACCGGCCTCCAAGCAGGCATCCATCAGCGGCAAATCCTGATAAGGCAAGGCCACGTTGAGAACGAGGTCGGGCTGCACCTCCTTAATGAGGGCAACCGTAGCGGGCACATTATCAGCATCCACGGCGTGCGTGGTAATCTGCACACCGCTGCGGGCGAGCACGTCTGCGGCAATCGCATCGCACTTGCTCTTGGTACGGGATGCCAGATGGATGTTCTTGTATACATCTGCCATCTGGGCACACTTGTGAGCCACTACATGACCCACACCACCTGCTCCGATTATGAGTACAGTGTTATTCATTGCCCGCAAAGAGTGCCTGAACTCGCGCTAAATGTCAAGTAGAAATACACAATACAGATTGCGATGTCCTGATTTTATGGCAAAGTCCCGGCAAAATATTCTCTTTCGTCACACGCATTCAGCGCAGGAAGAAGCGCAGGATTCGCTCCGCGAACTTGGAATAGGGATGGTACCGGAACGGCAAATCCAACCAGTTGGCCTTACTGAGCACGGATTTGTAATGCGTAAAGGTATCAAACCCGGCTTTACCATGGTATGAGCCCATACCGCTGTCACCGATACCGCCGAAAGGCAGCCCGTGTACGGCTAAGTGAATAATGGTATCATTAATACAGCCGCCGCCAAAGGAGAGGTGCTGCGTAAAGCGTTTCTTGTTAGCGGAATCTGTACTGAACAGATAGGAGGCCAGCGGGCGGGGACGGCTGAGCACAAACTGCTCCACCTCCTCCCAAGCATCCCACGTGAGAATGGGAAGAATGGGGCCGAAAATCTCCTGCTGCATGGAAGCGGACTCCGGCGTTACGCCATCAAGCACAGTAGGTTCTATGCGCAGTGTGGTGGCATCGCCCTTGCCGCCGACAAGCGGCTGAGCATCGGCCATCAGCCCCATCAGGCGCTCAAAGTGGCGCCGGTTGATAATGTGCGTATACTCCTCATTCTCAAGGGGGGCTGCACCAAGCATCTCATGCACGGCCGTACGGTATGCCTCCACAAAGGCATCCTTGACGCTGTGGTGGATGAAGAGGTAATCCGGGGCAACGCAGGTTTGGCCGGCGTTAAGGATTTTGCCGAACGCAACACGCCGAGCGGCTACGCGAATATTGGCAGTGGCATCCACAATACAGGGGCTCTTGCCGCCTAACTCCAAGGTAACGGGGGTAAGGTTGCGTGCGGCGGCCTCCATGATGATGTGCCCCACAGCCGGACTGCCGGTAAAGAAGATGTAGTCAAACTTCTGCTCCAGCAGCACTCCGGTGGACTCACGCCCGCCAAGCACCACATGCACATACTCCTTCGGGTAAAGGCTACCGAGCATTTCTGCCAGTACGGCGGAGGTTGCGGGGGTCATGGATGAGGGTTTGAGCACGCAGCAATTACCGGCGGAAAGCGCTGCCACCAAGGGGTCCAGACACAGCAACACCGGGTAGTTCCACGGGCTCATAATCAGTGCCACACCATAGGGCTCCGGCACCACGCGTGATACGGAAGGGAACTGAGCCAACGGGGTATACTTGCGGCGCGGTTTGCTCCAACTGCGCAAGCTGCTGAGCGTATGGTTAAGCGAGGAAAGCACCATGCCAATCTCCGTCATGTACGTTTCCGTTGCGCACTTACCGAGGTCCTGCTGCAAGGCCTCACAAATGCGGGGTTCCCACTCTTTGAGGGCTGTTCTCAGCTTTTTGAGAGCTGCGCGGCGGTACTTTACATCGCGCGTTGCATGCGTGTTAAAGAATTGACGCTGAAGGGAAGCTATGTTGTGCATGCTTAGTAGGCAGAGTTAAGGATTTCAAGCACTTGAGCCTCGGTCGCAGCGCGAGGATTGACAATAAGGGCACCATCATTCACGGCAAACTCCGCTACTTTCGGGAAGTCGTCCTTGCTCACGCCCGCGGCACTGAGGGTAAGCGGCAACCCACACGCAGCGTTCAGCTTCCTGCCCAGTGCTTCAATGGCGGCAATAGAGGCCTCGGCTCGGGTCTCGGGCGGTGTGGCCATAGCGGCATCTTGCCCCACCAACCACGGCAACAGCTCGGCATATGCCCCTGCACTATGGCTGAGGTTATAGCGCATCACATGCGGCAGCAGTATCGTCATGGCAACGGCATGCGGCACATGGCACACGCCACCCAGAGCATGGCCTATGGCATGCACTGCCCCTACCATGGAGTTGGAAAAGGCAATTCCCGCCATGGTGGAAGCCACTGCCATGTTAAAGCGAGCCTCACGATTCTTTCCGTTTACCGTTGCGGTCTCCAGATTCTGAGCAATCAGCCTAATGGCAGCCGTTGCATACGCCGTGCTGAGGGGGTTGGCCTGCAGGCAGGTGCATGCCTCCACGGCGTGGCATAAAGCATCCATTCCGGTGGAGGCCGTTGCCTTGGGGGGCAAGCCCTCTGTCATGCGAGGGTCTACCACGGCTACATCCGGTTCCACAAAGGGGGAAAGGAATTCCATTTTCACGCCATTGGCATCATTGCGGATAACGGCAACACCCGTACATTCCGAGCCCGTACCGGCAGTCGTCGGCACTACAATAAAGGGTATATGTTTTCCGCGTGCAACATTTTCCAACCCGCTGATGGCAAAAATGTCATCCGTATTCTGGGAGAGCACCAGGCGCACCCCCTTAGCGGTATCAATAACGGAGCCGCCGCCTATGGCAACAATGGAGTCGCACCCCTGCTCCCGGTAGTAAGCGGCTATGCGGTTCACAACGGCCAGCGATGAGTCCACCGGTATATCCGTAAACACGGCGGCGGCCGCCACACCTTCCGCTTCCATGGCCTGCGTTACCAGCGCCATCGTGCCGATTTTTGCCAGAACGGCATCGGACAACACCAGCGGACGCTCCGCATTGAGATGTTGCAGCTCATTGGGTATGCGCTCCAGAGCAAGCTCTCCGCACAACAATTTAACGGCATTCTGAAATTCAAAGTACGACATGGCAAAAATTAATCGGTAAATCCATATTTACAGCACAGGAACCCCACGGCTATCCGCCCATATGTGCGCAGAAAACACAGCTCCGGCTTCGGTACATCCGTCATAATTCGGCGATTGATGAAGTTCGGGAACAAATACGCCTCCACAATATTGACTAATCGGGCCAAACGCATAACATCCCCCACCTCGCCCGCCATGGTAAAAGCGTGCGCGGCGTACGCCTGTGCCAGCCCCATCTGCCCCGTAAACAGGCGGAACGCCAGTGGCATGGACTTAATGTGCAGGGTACAGGAGGCTTTCTGTAACTTACGCACTCGGCGCAATTTACCACCGCGCCACTCCACATGCAGCGTGGGGCCGTTATGCCCGGTATGGATGGAGTAGCTGAGCCCCTCCGGCATGCGGGCAAACTCTTTCGCCACGCGGGAATCCTGCTTTTGCAGCTCCACCAGTGCCGCATGTACCACACGCAGCACTATGCCCACCGTCAGCTTCTGAAAAAAGCGTTTCATTCCGCGTGTTACTCCCCGCGTTTTGCTGCAGCGCGGCGCAGTCTGTCCATCATGGCACAGCCCAAGCCGGTTTCCGGCAATTCTTCCGCTACTATGGCTTGCACTTCTTCGCACTCATCCATAGCGCGCATCACCGCAAACAGGCGCACCGCTGCCTCGGCCAACCTACCGCTGCCGGGTGAAAGCGGCATAGTCTCCACCCAGCAATCCTGTGCTGCCAAGGGGGAATCTCCCTCATACGTTATCAACCCATATGCCACGCCATCCTCCGGCACAAACTCCTCGCGAGGATTCCACAGTATCAGCGGCTTTGTGGGGGCGTAATGGCTCTTGAGCTGTCCCGGTGCATGTGGCTGCACCTCCTCCTCTGCGGCTTTTCCCTTGCCGGGCTTGAGCACGCGGCATATTCCACGCAGTTTCTCGCGCGTAATTGGGCCTTCTCGCAGCAAACGGACTGCAGGCTTACCTTTCTCATCCAAACACGGCATCAAAATCGTGCTTTCCAGCCCTTCCGAGCATGCCCCGGCATCCAACACCATCGGTATGGCCCCGCCCAACTCTTTCAGCACGGCTCCGGCACTCGTCGGCGATATGTGCCCAAATCGGTTTGCACTCGGGGCGGCAATCGGGCGCCCCAACTCCCGCGCTACTCCTCGCATAACCTCGTGTGAGGGTACTCGGCAGGCTACCGTCGGTAATCCGCTCGTCACTATGTCCGGTATTATCGCTTTGCGCGGCAATACCAATGTCATCGGGCCAGGCCAAAATTCCTTGGCCAATTTATCCACCATCGCCTGCAACTCCTCAGGTATTTCCACATACTCCCGTATCGCTTTCGCGTTGGCAAAATGGCATATCAAAGGGTCAAAACTCGGTCGCTCCTTCACGGAAAACACCTCCGCCACGGCTTCTGTGTTCAGGGCATCCGCTCCCAAACCGTACACGGTCTCCGTCGGTATTGCCACCAACCCGCCTTCCGTCAGCACGGATGCTGCTTCCTTGTACACTTTGCGACAATCATCCAGCAGATCTACCTCTATCACACGCGTTTCCATGCACAAATCCTACCACATAATTAGAGCCCGGTCAAGCATTTCTATCCTCCCTCCCGAGGTATCTTCATGGTGCGCATTGTTTTTGCGCAGTTTGAGTTTTCTGTTGATTTCAAAAGCTCGATTAACGGAGTCACTTGACAAGGTAAAATTCAGCTTCACTGACGCTTGCAACGCTAGTATAAAGTTCGGTAATTAGGCAGACCTGCAAATTTGAAGATAGCCCCGCCAACAGCACGCGGGTTCAACGTTTTTATGCGAGAGATTATTTCACAACTCATTCAACGCAGGCAGAGCTTTTACTATCTCCATCGTCTCTATGCTCACTCGTATCACACGCTTCACAAGGTCAATAATGTAGCGAGGATTGCCCTGCTCATCACACCAATCATTCGGGTCATTCACAATGCCGCTATCCTTGTCCGTGGTCACGGCATAACGCTCCATTAGCCACTCAATAGCAGACTTGCCATTCACGATGTATTCGTAGGCTTCATCAGGGATTTCAGAGAGCGTGCATGTATCGTTGTAGTGGATGGTGTGGCGAATTCCTTTCTTGGGGAAGCGCATCTTGGTCACTCGGAAGTTACCATGACTTTCCTCCTTGACTGGCCACGGCTCTATCGTCTCGTAGTTCAGATGGAGTTCTGCCAACTTCCTGCCCGCCTTGGAGAATGCCCGGAAATCCTTAGCAAAGGGAATGCGGGGAAGTTCCTTTTTCAGGTCGTTCTCAAAGCGTGTGCGATACTCTGTGCTGTGCAACAGGCCATAGACATAATAGAAGATGTCCTCCTTGCTAATCTTGGGGTCTCCGTAGGCTGTGCGGAACTGTTTCAGACCGAAGTTGGAGATGCCATCGTGACGTATGTAGTTGCCAGCATCATCTTCCATACCAAGGTTGAGTTCTCCTTGTGCTGAATCTCGTTTTTCATACCAATAGAGAGGGAAGCATTGTGCATCACCGTTCATGTGGAGGTCGCAAGTAACATCCGAAATCAACGGCATGAACTTGTGACCTGCCAAAGCAGGAATTGTTATCACCAAATTCTTATGCTGAGCCGTGGGGAAGAGTTTGGGCATCTGATAAAGCATGTCGTTCATGTCTTTATGGATGTATCCATGACGCTTACAGAACGGACGATAAACAGCAGGGACGATGGATGAAGCAGAGAAACAGTATTGCTTACCACGCTCTGCATCCTTTTTCTGCTGTCTTCCCCATGAGAATTTGGTGGGGTCGTAGTCAAATTCTGCAAGTCCTGATTGAGTATTGAAGAACTCAATACTACGGCGCATGTTGCTTTCCAACGCAGAGCGAGAATAATTATAACACCAAGCGTCACGAGCGGTTGCAACACCACGAGAGAACAGAGAGAATGCAGCCTTGGTGTCATTCTTACCCTTGGTAGCCTTATCTCCAATGGGCAGGAACTTCTCATAGCCAGATGTGCGGTGATTGAGCCAGTCTCCGTGCTCATCAGGGGTGAGTATCTGCCAAGGGATAGCAGAGTAGTTGCCAAAACCCGTAATGATGTCTAGTTTCTGCTCACGAGAGAGATAATCACCGATGTCGTGGTAATGAAGCGTAGCCTGCTGGCCTGCGGGTCGGTTCTTCTTCTTGACGAGGATGATGATGGCTATGGGTGTGCGAGAGCCTGAACCAAAGATTTTACCGCCCTCCTTGCGAGAGAGTTCTCCTGATGTGCGCTGATTACCACGCAGATTGAAGCAGTAGATAGTATCATACTCGCCCATGAGAGACTGACGGAAGCCTGTCATGGCGTTGTTATCAATGTATGAACCATTAGTGACAAAGGCGAGGATACCATCATCGGTAATGCGGTCGGATGCCCAGCGGAATGCTCGGATGTAAGCATCGTAGAGACTGTTCTTATTGGTAGCCTTGGAGTTCTTGGCGTAGGTATCAGCGATACGCTCATCCAAGTATGGGTAGACTTCATTCTGATTATTATCGTTAGCAGACTTCTGCCCCACAGAATACGGAGGATTGCCGATAATCACACGAATGTCCTGCTTGCAGAGGTTCTTCACACGCTCACCGTTATCCTCAAAGGCCGCGAATAAGTCCTTATCAGCAGCACTGTTACCATCCATGCGGAAAGTATCGGTTAGGCAGATACCGTTGAACGGCTCGTATTCATCCTGCTTCATGACACCATGATAAGCCACCTCAATGTTCACACAGGCGATGTAGTAGGAAAGCAGCACTATCTCACAGGCAAAGAGTTCATTGCGGTACTTGTAAGGCAGTTGGCTGCGCTTGATAAGACCACTCTGGATAGCACGGACGATGAATGTGCCTGTTCCTGTGAATGGGTCCAGTATCTTCACTCCCTGCGCTCCGATGCCATCTTTGACCCCGAATTCGTTTTGCAGCACCTTATGGACGGAATGAACGATGAAATCCACCACAGGGATGGGAGTATAAACGATACCCAGTTTCGAGGACATCTTAGGGAATGCTTGCTCGAAGAAATTATTGTACAGTTCCTTAATAACCTTTTGACGACTTGCAGCATTATCAATGCTCTGGGCACGGTCTTTCACCGAATCATAGAAACGGCGTAGTTCTCGGAGGTCGGCCGCATCGGTGTTATCATGAACGATGTCCAGCATGGCGCTCATCGTCTTGGAGACAGGATTATTCTCTGCGAACTGATACTTCTCAAAGAGAGCGTTGAAGACAGGTCGGCTGATGAACTGCTGTGCCAACATTTCAATGGCATCTGCTTCCGTAATGGCAGGGTTCGTATTCTCACGCAGACCTGACAGGAAGAGTTGGAACTCCTCTAATCCGATACCCTTGTCAAGGAGGTCACTGATAGCCTTTATTTGACGTTCAGCAATCTTGGCGATGTTCTTTGCCCAATCCTCCCAGTAACGCCTGTCACCGCACTTCCGGACGGTTCTGACGAGGATACCATCAGTCCATGCAGGAAGTTCTTTTTCAAAGTCAAGCTCAAGCGTGGGCCGGATGAATGGATCATCAGGCTTATCCTCCTTTTCATCCCCCTTATCTTTGCCGATGCGTTTACCTTTCTTCTTTCCGGTGACACCGCCTACTACAATACGCTTACCACGCCCTTTGTTGAGGTCAATAGCGTTAATTTCAGCATTGAAGCGGTCATCGTGAGAACGGAGTGCTTGCAGAACATCCCACACCACCTTGTATTTCTCATCCTTATCAAGGACATCCTCAGGCTTATCCTTGGGAGATACACCGATGGGCAGAATGATGTAACCGAACTTCTTATCTTGCGCACGGCGCATCACACGGCCCACGGACTGCACCACATCCACCTGAGATTTACGAGGAGCCATGAACATGACCGCATCCAGGGACGGAACATCCACACCTTCAGACAAACAACGAGCGTTGGACAGGATGCGGCATTCGGAAACACCGTCAGAGTCATTAGTGCCGGAATTGCCTTTAAGCCAACTGAGAAGCGCAGCACGCTCGCCCATATCCATGTTACCATCCACATGCCTCATTTCACTATCAAGGAATGCGGAGATGTCCTCTTCTTCATCCTTGCGGATAGCATCCACCACTTTAGCCCACATCTCGGTGTAGTGCTTGGAGATGGCAATTTTATTGGCAAAGGCAACGGCTCGCTTCATCGGCGCCGGATCGGAGATAAGGAAGTCCTCATCACGCGCCAACAAATCAGGCAACGAGGGGTCATAAGCACCGTCCTCATTGGAAATTTCAGGCTTAGGTGGCAGCAACACCTTCTTGCGCAGGCCATTATAGCAACCGACAAGACGCACAGCATCGTCTAATTCAATAGCACCGGTCTCATCATGTTTGAGGTGCTCACCCATGATGTCTTTTACATATTCCTCATCAACACAGAGAACAAGAACTTTATAATCGGTGAGCAGTCCCTCACGGACGGCGCGAGAAAATGGCAAACGGAAGAACTCATCACCAAAGTAGGAGCGGTCATCCATTGAAGCGAGTTCTGCATTAGCATCCTTGGCTTTGGAGCGTGCGGATTCTGCGTAAATCTTGGGCGTAGCGGTCATATAGACGCGCTTGCGGCATGCGATATAGTCCTGCTGATGGACTTTGACGAAGTGGGATTCATTCAACTTACCGGTCTTGGTATCCAAGAGAGATACGCCTGTGGTGCGGTGGGCTTCGTCACAGATGCAGAGGTCAAATTCGGGCAACGCGCCTACTTTCTGTGCCTCATGCAACTTCTCAATGGACTGGTAGGTAGAGAAAATAACAGTCAGGTGGCTATCCTTGAACTTGGCATACAGTTGAGCAATAGTCGTGGGGTCTGTGGTAGCACGAGCGGGGAGGTCACGAGCAGAGAGATCTGCCAAGTCATCAATAGAGGAGGCTTCACCATCAGAACAGACGGCAATGGGATGGATTTTGCAAGTCGTTTGAGCCATCCATTCGCGCAGACTTTGAGCCACGAGGGCGATACTGGGTGCAAGGAACAGGACACACCCCTTACCACCTGTGTATTCTTCCGTTAATCGGAGCGCGGTGAAGGTCTTACCTGTGCCACAAGCCATGATGAGTTTACCGCGGTCGGCAGACTTGAACCCATCCATCACGGCATCAATGGCTTCACGCTGGTGGGGACGTGCATCATACTTGGGGATGTCTCCTGCATTCCCCTTGTTGATAGCAGCCCAATCCACAGGGGCTTCCTCCAAGTCAGATAAACCGATACGCTGACAGTGGATGTGCTGCTTGAACATGGCATCCAGCAACACCAAATTCCAATGGTCAGTGGTGGCTATGATGATGCCGCTCACAAAGGAATCCTTATCGCTGTGCTCCGTTTTGATAGTGGTGTTGAGAGCCATGAAGAAGGTATCCACATCGTGAGCGTTCATCAGGTGCGTGGGCTCATAGAACTTGCACTGAATAGCCACATAACGGTCAGAATCGGCCTCCTTGGCTACGATATCTATACCCACATCATGTCCCTTACCGTAAGTCCATTCATTCCAAAGCCAAACATCCGAGAATCGCGCCTTGTAAGTGGGGTCTGTTTGTAGATAACGCTTCATCAGCACCTCAAAACGATGGCCTTTATCGGCCTCGGACAGGTCAGAGGTAGCAGAGCGAATGTCATCCAAAACGGTACGGAGAGATGATTGCATGGTGAGGGAGAGTAGATGAGTTACTTCTTTTCGGTTACGGTGTAATCGGCTATCTTGTTATCGGCATCAATCCAAACACGTGCTACATATGACAACTCCAGATTGAAGTCATTTTTTGCACTGAAATGTATTTCTACTACATTGGCAGAAACTCCGGTATGCGTGACCATTCCGCCGAAATCCCGATCATATGTAGAGGGGTGATGCAACAACGATTTAACGAAGGTTTCGGCAATCTGCTCATGTGTTTTTACAAGAGCTTTGAGCTTGTCTTGTTCTGCCTTAGGCGGTTCATTGGTTTTTAAATCATCTTCGGTAATATAAACACGTTTACCGTTAGAGGCATCAGCATAGAAAACAAGTTGTTTATCAGTGCTTCTGTTATCAGAAACATCTACACAATAAATTTCATCCATGCCAGGAGTCAACGCAGCTTTTTCTGCAACCTTTGGTAATAACTCATTGATTTTCTTTATTCTCTTTACGCCATAGCGTTTTATTGTCTTATCATAACCTACCCCTTTCTTAGTGGGGAGGATATGCAAAGCATCATCCAGAATTTTTGCTTTTTTCGGTTCAGATTTTTTGTCCATACCACGGCTATTTACAGCATCAGTTCGTCTTTTATCGACTTTAGGAGCAACAGGCTTGGACGGGGCAGAGACCTTAGGAGCAGCAGAACCGGCAAAAAGCTCGGGCTTTGCACGATTTTCACGCTCTTTCTTGATAGCGGTAGCGATTACCGACGCTAAGCCAATCAAGAATACCCCACCCACAACCACGAGGCAGCCCCAACGAATGGAAGTGGAGGGCTGAGAAGAAGGAGCAAAGTAAGGACTGCTAGCTGCACATGGTGAGGCTGCGGGTATAGGAGGAAAGTTGCCGGAATATTCGCTTGAGGCTAACACTTGCCCGGTTTCACTTTCAACAGAAACAATCGTTCCGGCTTTTGAGAATTGAGAGGCTACCGCCAAAGCTTGTTGGCGAGGGCCGGAGTATACAACCGTAGTCCTGTTTAAGGCTCGTTCACAATCCGAGGCATCCCATTTAGGATTAAATGACATCAGCAACTGTTTAACCAGCGTTACATTGGAAGTCTGCTTTGTAGATTTTAACACCACATTGTATTCTATTATGGAGCGACGCGTAGACGAGGCAGTGCTCGCGTTTGAAGGTAAGGGAACAACTACCGAGTTGCCATTATTTTGTAATACGGGATGGTGAACGCGAGTACCACAATGATGGCAATAATTGGCGTGCTCGGTCAGGGCGTTTCCACAGTTAAAACAGTACATAATGTTAGAGATGGGCTACGGCACATACTATAGCATCTTTTGAAAGGATGATTAAAAAACTCGCACTCTTGCCCATTGATACAACAGCATCAATACTACTGAAAAGTGGTTGCGGGGAATAAGTCTGTTGAACTTTCAGCCCTCTTTGGAATAGACTATTTTTCAGGAAAAATCGATTAAAAACGTTTTTTTCCCTTGCATCATCCTTTCAAAAGATTAACGACAATGAACACAGGACACAACACAAAGACAGAGGAGGACGCTGCGGCACTGGTGCTGCTGCGGAGCACAGGATTGGGAGTGCTGGAAGCGGCGCAGGTGATAACGGCGCTGGTGAGGCGAATTGGGGAAGCGTCGTTGCCGATATATGAGGCAGAACAGGAGGTAGCCGGAGGCGGGAAAGGCTTGATGAGGCGGTGCATGGAGATTGTAGAATGGGGCGTAGAGGCAGCGGAGGCACGGGAACGGACGGTGAGCTTTGAAGAAGCGGGGTGGGCAAGTGTGGAGGCACGGAAAGACTTGCGAGCGACCACACGGCGGGATTTGCGCTATTATTTACGCAAATTTCTGAAAATGGAGGGCATAGCGGAGCAACCGCTGCGCAGCATGAGCACGGCGCAATGCAGAGAATTGCTGCAAAAAGGGTTCGGG
>JAFQDN010000041.1 GCA_017415995.1 Akkermansia sp.
CATCCTGTCTGTGTTTCGCCTCCGGCTTCCTTCCCACCCCACATTACTGTGGCGCAGTTGCCTTTGGCTATTTGATTCCGCCCTGTCAGCGGCTCATTGGGGACTTCCACCCCAGTTGCGCGTCATGCCTGACGTACACCAAAAAGCCGTGAGTTTTAAGAACTTACGGCTTTTTCTTTGGCAAAAACGGAGGGATGAAAAATGGGGACAACTCCAAAAAGTGAGGGAAGCCCTATTTTGGGGCTTTTGTTTCATTAACCTCCTGACTTATTCATCTTTTCCCGTATAATCAACCATAGCGAACGAGGCAATTTCGGCGCAACAGAATTAAGACAAAGCAATAATCGTGAGTTTGCCTAGAGTTTCCTGCTTCCGGCCACGGATATATGCTTGGCTCAATCTCCGAGATGACATGCGAGGGCGCGATTTGTAGCGGTAAAAGACTTCGCCTGTTTCACAATGGCACAAAGCATAGCGAAATGGACGCTGCGCGAAATCGTGAGGAGCAAAATCATCGCACTTGCAAGCGGCTTTTTCTCCGGGAATCCCCAAAAGAGAGCAAAAATAACGCCACGTTACACCGTGTCCATTCTCATGTGCATGAACAAAGGCAAGAGCATGAGCAAGCTCATGTAAGAGGGTTCTGCGAATGAGTTCCCCATTACGTTCAGCATAGTACGTAACAAAATGGCGGGAAAGAGTAATACAGTGTTTCCGGTAATGGCAACAGCCCAGCCTACGCACGGCGCGGTCCCATCCGAAACGCCAATCATGCAGGCCGATAGCAGCAAAACAAAGCGCGGCATATTTTTCAATGGCGAGGATATTCCATTGACTCGGAGGCAAAGGCAATGAAAGCGACTGAGCCGGAGCGTTGCGAATCATAACACCGTTATTAAATCACAAAGTGCTTCTCCGGGCAAGCAGGAACGCGGCTCTGAGTTGAAGAAAGCCGCAGCAATGCTGCGGCTTTCAGTATCATGGGCTAGTCGGGCAAGCGACTGATTTATGGCTGAATAAATTGGCGCAGAATACCGGAAACATGCTTATAGCCATACGTTTCGGCCAACTGCATGGCTTGAGGAATGCGTTTAGCGCCTGCATTAATCAATAGGTAAACCACATCATCATAACCGTTGGCAGCAGCATATTCCAAGGGAGTTCTGCCGGCCGCATCCGTACCGTCCACATCACATTCCATACAAAGTAAAATACGAACAACATCCGTATGCCCGAGCGCACATGCAAGCAGCAGGGCATTTCCATCAGTATTGTTACCATCCGCAAATGGAGCGGGGATTGTCCCGGGAAGAGGTGTCTGCATGGGGAAGAATTGATTATGCACGCGGTAAATGGCACGCTCATCAGCAGCTAAAACAGCCGCCCGCATTTCTACAGCAAGCCGTGCAACATCCCACTCCGGAGCGCCGTGCCGGACAAGCGTTTGATAATACTTCATATAGTTCCAATAGTATAAGCGAGCAACAAGCTTGCGAAGTTCAGGTTCAGGCACGTTGCGAAGATTAAGCCCATGGGCAAACATGAGCTCATACATATTCAAGTCACTCCAACAGGCGCGAAAAACGATACCCGTGGCATCGAGATTCGGATCTGCCCCGGCGGCAAGAAGGATCTTTGCAATTTCATACGCATGCGGGCAATGCTCCGTCGCAGTGCTCAGACAGGCAGAAAGTGCATTGGGGGCATTTTTGCCGAAAGCATTGGGGTTTGCTCCGGCAGCAAGCAAGCGCTTAACAGCCGCAACATCATTGGCGGCAGCAGCACCGATAAGGAGGGCATCTTGCGAGGCGGAGAGCCCCTGCGCTGCCAACAACCTAACAATGGGATTGGGGCTATCAGCCACAGGATTAGTGCTGCCCATAGGCCAGCTGCTCTTTAAGCACACTGCCAGCTCCAGAGCATTGAGCCCGGCGTTGGTACGTGCCTGCACATCCGCTCCGGCCGAGATAAGATAACGAGCCAGAGCATCTGAGGGGGTGGTTTCTATCCATTCCATGCCGATACCTTGAATGCAATGCAGCGGGGTTTCACCCTTGGCGTTACGGGCGTTCAAATCAGCACCGTACTTCACCAAAACTCGAGCCGTTTCCACCTCCGATTCAACGCGAGTCGAGCCTCCGTAGCTCAGATAATGCATGGGGGTATTACCGGCGTCGTCCACCACCTTTCTTTCTTCCTCGCGCCAAGCATCACAGCCTACACGCTCGATATCGTTGCGAATAACCGCCTCATGCAAAGGGATTCTGCCGTGCACGCCTCGAATAAGCGATCCCCCGAGATGCGCACTACCTTTCGCGACATGAAATACAGACGTAATGCCGAATTCCGATGTACCAACTTTGTTAAAGCGAGCATAATGCTCATTCAACACCTTTTCCACCTCCCGATGGTTCTTGAACAACGCATACCAAAGAGCCGTATTGCCGCCCCAAGCATCGGATAGAGCCTCGATATCAGCCCCGGCAGCAAGCAGCGTTTTCACCTTCTCCACATTTCCCTCACGAGCAGCCTCAGTCAATGGGGTTCCCCCACAACGGCGGCGCCCGGACTCCGGCACATCCACCCCGGGTGTTGTAATAGGGTGTGGGGCAGCCGGGTTCTCCAACATGGAGATGATATCCTGCCGTCCCTGCTCGCGGGCAATGTCCAATGCGGTGCGTCCCTTGTTATCTTTCAACGTAGGATCTGCTCCAATGGAAAGTAAGTAAGCCACACGACGAGCATCGTGCCGGGACCATTTCTCGGCAGAGAAACACAGCAATGGGCCGTATGAATTCGGAGCATTTACATCTGCCCCCAAACGCAGCAGTCTGCTGAAGGTGGTATTGGGGAATGCGGTTTCTGTACGCCAAACTAAGGCCACAAAATCCGACAGTTCCGGTCCGGCTAAATGAATATCCATCCCTGCATCCAAAAGCGGATGCATGCTGGGGCCATTGTGCACACAGCAATGCATCAAATCCCGCACACGTAAGTTTGGATTAGCTCCGGCCTGCAACAATAAGGCCATAATTTGCTCATCGTGTGGCTGGCAATTCGTGCCCGCGCTCATACAAATGTATAAGGGAAAAGCGCGTGCAAAATTAGGGTCTGCCCCTGCAGCCAAACACTGTTTTACTTTGGCTACATCATTGTTGGCGCAAGCCTCTGCAAGTTTGCCGTGGAGCGACAGCTCCAGCCCAAGTGAACGCAGGTACTCAACCACCGCCGCATCGGCAACGTCCTTTTGGCAGACGGCCAACTCCAACAAATTCATGCCGTCCGGGTTGAGGGCATGTACATCAGCCCCGGCCTCCACCAACGCTTTGATGACGGCCAAGCTACTGCGCATCTCATGGTTATAATAACGAATGGAGGAGATAAGCATCAGCGGGGTGTTGCCCGCAGCATCCCGAGCATTAACATCTGCCCCGCCCGCAATCAAGGCAAGTGCCTTATCTGCATTACCCGAACGGTGGCATTTCAATACCACCTGCATCAATGGAGTACGCCCCTGAGCGTCTCGCGGAGCATCCACAGATTCAGCCTGAGCCACCAAGCAAGCAAGAGGCAGACATAACATGGTACACGGTACGTATTTCATAAACGAATCGTATTGTTCTGTTAATTTGTACGTAACAAGCCATGCAATTCTTTCAACTTTTTTATTTTATTTTCTTCTTCTCAACTCATCAGCACTTACAGATAAGATTAGCAGAAGAATTACCGAGCCAGAAAAGGAGCAAGCTACCCACCACAGTAAGCACCATATAAAGACCGGAAGCCAAGTAAGAACCGGCACGCAGCAGCTGCGAGTTTTCATAAGCAAATGCAGCTAGAGTGGAATAGCCACCGCACAGCCCGGCGGTAACGGCCAAGCGGAGGTTCGGAGAGCTGATAAGGCCATTAGTCGCAAAGCCACAAAACACGCCCATGAAAAAACACCCAAAAAAATTGATGATAAGTGTGTGCCAAGGCATTCCGGAAGGGGTTATACCCCACTTATTATACACATACCAGCCGGTCAGATAACGCAAAACACCACCAATGAAACAGCCACCGCCAACACACAATAAAGTTCTGATGGAAATACCCATAAACAGGGAGATACTAGCACTGAGAGCACACTTAGGCAAGCCCTAAGTAGTAAAAGGCATAAAAGATTTCGATTTCCGAAAGCTAAGCCCCCTGTAGAGAACATGCTCTGCAGGGGGCAAGTAGCCGGAATATGGAAAGTACTCAGCTTTGCGGAGCCGAGGCGGACGATTCCTCCGCTGAGGATTTGCCGAGGTAGGAGGGGAGCTCCACACCTACGCTGCTGGCAAGCTCATGCAGAGGCAATGTGCCGGTAACAAGATTCTGAACGAAACCACCTACGGAACCGGATTTATCATTTCCGCCCCCCATGACAACAACTTTATCGAAGCTGAGGCCACGAACAGCGCTGGCTTGCGTTTCCACAATTTGCGGAAGCTGCTCTGTAACAAGAAGGCCGGATGCAGAACGAGCGTCACCGGCGGCGGCTACAATCTGGCGGAAGCCATTGGCCTTAGCCTCCAAAGCAGCTTGAATAGCGGCAGCTTGACCACGACCGACAAGTTCCAGACCTTCACCTTCCGCCTTTTTCTTGAGGAGGAGAGCCTCGGCCTCACCTTTTGCGAGTTCGAGCGCGGCGTCGCCTTCTGCCTTATTGGCAATAACGAGGGCTTGAGCCTTACCTTCCTGCTCTTTTACGAGCACGGCAGCAATAGCCTCTGCAGCAATCTCTTGTTTTCGCTTCTGAATTTCAGCAGCAACAATTTCATTAGCCGTCTGCGTGGCACGCTCAAGCTCGGCACGCTTCATTTCGGCCTCGCGATTTGCAATATAACCGGCTTCTTCAGCTTTAGCAGCTTGCTCTTTCTCAGCTACAACGGCAATACGATGCGCCTCTGCTTGGCGAACTTTCAGGCGGGCGTTAGAGTCAGCAACTTTCATCTGGGCCTCATTATTACCCTCCACGGCGGCCGCATTGGCCATAGCCACCTGCACCGTTTGGTCACGCAACGCCTCAGCCTTACCGATTTCACCACGACGCGTTTCCTCGGCAACTTTAATCATAGCGTCATTAATGGCGCGTGCAGCGGCTTCTTGACCGAGAGCCGCAATGTAGCCGGAAGCGTCTCGAATATCCGTAATGTTTGCATTAATTAAATAAAGACCGACCTTGTGGAGTTCCACATCCACGCCGTTGGTTATGCCCTTAATGAGCTTCTCGCGGTCAGCGTTAATTTCCTCAATGGTGAGAGAGGCTATAACGACGCGCATTTGTCCCATGATGATTTCAGAAGCCAAATCGCGAATATCCTGGCGAGTACGCCCAAGCAAACGGCTGGCTGCATTCTGCATAATTTCCGGCTGGGTGGAGATGCCGACAATGAAGGAAGAAGGCACATCTACGCGAATATTTTGGCTGGAAAGCGCGCCTTTAAGTGGCACATCAATGTTAATCGGGTTCAGATCCATGAATGCATAACTCTGAACAATCGGGAGCACAAAGGTTGCACCACCATGTATGCATTTTGCGGATTTACCGGCTCCCACGTTACCATATACGATGAGAATTTTGTCGGATGGACACATTTTATAGCGACTGAAGAGCAACGCTATCGTGCCTAAGACAAAAACGACCAAGGCAACAATGGCAACAATCCCGCCGGCTGAATCATTAAGGCCGGCAGCGAGCAACGGGGTGTTTAATATGATGTTCATTTTGTGTTATTGGGTGTAGATTCGGATTTTTGGGGAGTGAGAGGTCGAACAGTAACCTGATAGGTGGTAGCTTGAATGACCTCGATACGAGTTTGGGGAAGCAAAGGTGTATCGCCCTCCTGAACAGCCGCAATAGTCAATAGTTGGCTGGGATGGCTGACTTGGACTTGACCACCGGTTTCACCGGCCGGGGGCACTGTAACATACACGGTACCGGTCATGCCGACCAGGGTTTCATATTTCAGAGAACCATCAGATTTAAGGCTGTATATCAGCTTCATCAGCCCGGCGACCAAAAAGAACATAAACAAGCCTAACAGCAACCCTACCAGAATCCCCATACCGGCACCGCTTCCTCCGGAAACCGTCAGGTAACCACCCCAGCCGAAACCGAGAATAAATGCAATGATGGCGCGGGTAGAAAATACGCCGGCATCACCATCAACCGAACCTGCGGCATCTGCTGCATCGGCCCCATCAGCAATATCAGCAAAGACAGAAAACAAGAACATGCCAACGGACACCAATGTACCACACCAAGCAATGGCACAGAAAATCCCCAGAGTCGAGTTAAAATGAGGTAACAGATCAGCCGATTCAAGGACCTGCACAAACCCGTTCCATACACTAGCTAATACTTCCATATCGATGAGTTGTTTCCGATGTAAGTTTACACTGCCAACACTGTAGCGTCAAACAGAAAGTATGGCACATAGCAATTTGTGACGCAATTTCATGAAAAAATAAGAAATTTGTCTTGCATAATGCTTATAAGCTGGTATCATACCCGCACCTCTTCAATGGTCGATTTGCCGCAGCCACGAAAAATCAACCCACAAACAAGAGATACACGACAATGAGCGAAATCAACGTCAACGACTTCAAGATTAACGAGAAGGACACCGGCTCCACCGGTTTCCAGGTAGCTGTGCTTACCAAGCGCATCGCCCACCTTACGCAGCACCTTGTTGCCAACAAGCACGACCACTCTTCCCGACGCGGTCTGCTGATGATGGTAGCACGCCGTCGTAAGCTTCTGGATTATGCAAAGCGCACCGACAACGAGCTCTACAAGAGCCTGCTCGTTCGTCTTTCCCTCCGTCACTAATCAGGAGACGGAAGGTTCTGAAAGTCACAGAACACAAAATTCACAAAAAACCGCAGGAAAGTCGAATCCTGCGGTTTTTTGTTGTATTTATTTTTGCGAGAACGCATCAACTGCGTGCCGGGGAAGCCGCCGACTCCTCCTCATCTTCAGCCTCTCGGTGAATCAAAGGCACGTATATTTGGCGGGTGAACATGCGCGGCATAAGTCCTTCTTTGGCAACAACACTGCACACCACCTTTGCCAAAGCAGCGGTATAGAAAATGTCATCAAACAGCTTACGGAATGAGCCGGCAGAAATATAAAACAGTACCATCAAAGAAACGAACGGGAAAATGGATAAGTATATAAACTCACGCCCTTTTACATGCCGCAACGCTATACTTACTCTGAAGATGTAGAAAAAACAAACAAGAGACCAAACCACAATGATGGTCAAACCTACAAAACCGGTACGGTGAATGGCGGTAATAACACCACTGTGCCACACACCGGTCTCAGCGAAGAATCGTTGATCGCCCATTGACATTTTACCGCGATTCATAGAAATGGTAGTCAGACGGAGCTGGTACATAGACTGACCGAAACCATCCCCCCAAACATAGTCCTTAATGTACCCCTCAGAGGGAGTCATGGCCCATCGCCACATCTCGAAACGCCACTCCAGTGAGTGCTCTGCACCGCCTGTAATTTCTTTATTTTCAATTTCAACACCGGGCACAGCCGTTAACACGCGTTGCGCACCATAAGGCAAGCCATCCAGCATTTTTTCATTGGAAAGGTAAACCAAGAAGCCCCATACGGCAACACATCCGCAAAGCAATATAATTAATTGTCGGTGAATAAATGACAAACTGTACGCATAAACGACGGCCTCCAAAATATTCTCACGGAAACCGGTCATCGCAATCGCCATACAGGATCCCAATACAAGCACCAACTTCCATGGAGAAAGCACAATCCCCATTACAGGGAACTTGGCAAATAAGTAATCGAAAGAAACACTACCTACACCATAGAAAGGAGAATAACGTGTTGTTTCAGCCAATTCCGTGGAGTAACCGCCTCCAAGCACCAGGCCTTTTGCGCACATGATTACGGCCATAATGCAGGAAACGATGAATGTCCACTTGAGCACCTTGATAAGCGATTCCAAAGAAATGGGAATAAGGCTGAGTGCCAAATAGGCAACAATACAACCAATCGCCCAAAAATATTCCTTACCACCCACGTCAGCATACCCTTCATCCGTAATGCTGGTAAAAATCTGCAACGTCACCGGATTGGCAATCCACGTAGAAAGGAAATAGGTAAGTAGGATGAAGTTTAAAACATCCAGCGGCGCAAAACCATTCCAAGTAACTTTGACATAGCCCATGATATACATGAGCAACCAATACACAAGCACAATCCCACATATAACGAACGATATGGGGAAATTCTTGAGCACAGATAAATCTGCCAATGCAAACACGGGTGGCACCATGAATATGAGCCACCAACAATTCTTACCTAAGTATAGCAGGAAGAATGAGCCAAGCACCAGCACAACAGGCAACAAAGCCACCTGTGCACCATCAGAAGCCAAGGAGCCGGCCACAAAGGCCAGTACAGCCAGTAACAAGAAAATAATAATGTTCTTGAAAGCGCCTCCTTGCATGGCTTCTGTAATTGGTGCTACTCAAATATGCGCAACAATCAAAGCGCAGAGGGTATTTCCTTACCGAGGTCGGAGGCCTTGCGTCCCTTGCCGTCACCTGCAATACGTTCAAGCACAACATCCCGGTATCCCATACCTCCGGGGATCATGGGTAATACGTGAACATCGTGCGGCACCATGACATTAAGCACATAAGCCTCTTCGGAGTCAAGCATACGCTTAATAGCGGGTGCTAACTCGGAAGGTTCAACAACGCGCTCGCACTTAATGCCGAACCCGGCGCATACAAGGGGGAAATTGGGGTACAAAACCTCCGGAGTATGGTGGGTCGGGTCATATTGCTCAGAGTGATCCGCCAAGAAGGTATTGGCACGGTGAGAATCATACTTCAAATCCTCCCATTGCACCACCATACCCAAGTGCTGGTTATCAAGAATAATGCACTTAATGGGCATGTGTTCCGTGCGAATAGTTCCCAGCTCCTGCACATTCATCAGGAAAGAGCCATCACCATCAATATTGATAACGGGCAAATCCGGGCAAGCAACATGTGCACCCATGGCAGCCGGCAAACCATAGCCCATGGAACCTAAACCACCGGAGGTAGAAAGACGACGCGGTTTTTCAAATTTATAAAATTGAGCAGCGAACATCTGATGCTGGCCAACGCCGGTGCAGATAATAGCCTCCTTACCACCGAGTTGACGGTATAACTCCTCAATAACAGACTGCGGGGCAATCTCATGCTCACGGGTTTCATAACAAAGAGGATATTGTTCCTTCCACTGCTCAATGATACCGAACCACTCCGGTCTGTTCTCAACCGCGTACTCACGGACGGGATAGCCCATCTTATCCAGCTGACTATTCAGATACTGCAACGCCGCTTTGGCATCAGTCCTGATGGCAAGCTTCACCTTTTTGTTCTTATTCAGCTCGGCTGCATCATAATCAATGTGGATAATCGTCGCATGCTCGCAGAAAGTCTTAACAGCGCCGGTTACTCGGTCATCAAAACGAGCACCGATAGCCAACACCACATCAGCCTCATTCACGGTGTTGTTAGCATAAACAGCACCGTGCATTCCCAACCAACGCACAGACAAAGGATGGCTCTCCGGCATGGCACCTATGCCCATCAAAGTTGTTGCAACGGGAATCTGCAAACGCTCTGCAAGTTCGCGCAACTCATCAGCGGCTTCAGCTATTACCACGCCACCGCCGGCATAAATCGCAGGTCTCTTAGCAGCAATCAACAACGGCAGCACAGCATCCAACTTCTCAACCGGCAAAGGAAGCTCCGGATTGTACCCCGGCAAATCCATCGGCGCATCAAAGTCCGGGATGAACATACCCTCCTGAAAATTCTTAGGAATATCAATCACCACCGGTCCGGGGCGGCCTGTACGAGCAATACAAAATGCCTCTTTAATCACTCGAGGAATATCCTCAAGTTTGGTAATCAAGAAACTGTGTTTGACGATTGGAGCAGTCATGCCGAAGACATCCGTTTCTTGGAAAGCGGAACTACCAATCAAATTACTACCGACTTGAGCAGTAATAGCAACCATAGGAATCGAATCCAAATATGCGTCAGCAATCGCTGTAATCATATTAGTTGCACCGGGACCGGAGGTAGACATACACACACCGACCTTACCGGTCACGCGGCCGTATCCTTCGGCAGCAAAAGCGCCGCCCTGCTCATGGCGGGGCAGAATCGTGCGAATGGACGGCTCATGACTAAGAGCCTGGTGCATGGGCATACTGGCGCCACCGGGGTAGGCAAATACTACCTCCACGCCTTCACGTACCAAGCTCTGAACCAGGGCTTCAGCCCCGTTCATCATTTTTGCGGAAGACTGTTTTTCGGTATGGGAACTACTCATATTTTGTACTAATTGAGGTGTGAAGTTAAGTGAACCGGTGAATTTACCCCGGCGCGTGAGCATTCTATCAAAAGATAAGTGCAAAGAAAAGTTTTTTTTCCACCATAAGCAAAAAGAATACATGTTTCCCTTATCAGCATGACACAATACACACTACCCGGCATAAAAAAAGCAAGTTATGATACCTGCATGCTACGGTTCATCTCAGCAATTATCGGAATTACGGCCACATTATTCTCGACATGTGCAGCCCAACACATCGTGCTGACCAAAGAGCAACAAAGTGCAACCTCTACTCTGAGCGCGTGGTTATCAATCCCGGATCGCATGGACATCCACGTTTTCAGCAGCGCAGAATACGAATTACTGGTGATTGACAACGGAGATGAAGGGAGCAAACATCCCAATCTTGAATCCGCCATGACGCGACATGCTTGCACTGCCGGTATAAACGGCGGATTCTTCAAAGATGACCGCTATTCCACACCGATTGGATTGTTGATTGAAAACTCTGCCATTATCTCGCATCTGATACGGAGTGGATTCATTGCAGCAGGTGTTGTATATGACACCGGAGCAGATATACGGATAGAGAGATGGCAAAAACTCAGCACAAACACGGCAGCAATGAAGCATGCCATACAATCAGGACCGTTCCTCATTGAAAACGGCAAAATAGTAAACGGGCTGAACAACAAAAAAAAGGCGCGCCGAACATTTATCGCGACAGATTCCCGTGGCACTTGGTGCATAGGCTGCACATCATCCCTCACATTACGCGAGCTGGGAGAATGGCTTGAGCAAGTCACCCTGCCCGGGGGCAACCGTATTCAGCATGCGTTAAATATGGACGGAGGCAGCTCTTCTGCCTATTGGGATTCAACCGACAGCACCTACTCCCCATCATTCAAAAGAGTCAGGAACTACATCGGCATCCGCCCTCGGAAACGTTGACTACTCCCTACCCGAATATATGATGCGCACCTCTGCCCCCACAGACAACAACAGAGCCAGCTCGTTAACATCCGCAGCTTGCATTTTTACAACAGCACCGGCTATAGCCTGAGCCCCGGTCAGAGACACCCCGTTCGCTAAACGAATAACCCGCTGAGCGGACAAAAACTGAGTGGAATGGCGGGGCAGTATCCCCCCCTCAATATAGCCATCACGGCCTTCAACTTTAGTCTCCACATTATCAGTTCGCATTTGCAAACCGGACACATCCACATCATAGGTTGCCACAAGTTCCTCGCCATGCCACACCGTCAACTCTCTCTCGGCTATACTGATTTCAGCACTGAGATGCATCTCCGCAACAACAAGCTTCTGCCCTGCCTTGAGTGCGGACGGATCAACGAGTCCATTTAACAAAATAACAAGTTCCGGAGAACACGACGATTTTGAGGCAATCTTCATAAGGGTATCTCCGGCAACCACCTGATATATTTTTGCATCAGGATGGAGACGGGAAAGATACTTGCGAACGTTAACGGCACCCGTCAACTTACGGGCTTCTCTACCCACAATACCAACCTCTCTGACGTATTGTCTCAACAGAGCAACTGCCTCATCCGTTTTTTGCTCGCTTATGAGCCGGCGTGCCTGCTCAATCTCAGGCGGACGCTTCGGCCAAAGGGAATAATTGAGTTCTTGAGCAACCGCTGCAAAATTAAATAATGCCGCGACGCTTAAAATCAAAAACGTTGATTTCATGAGATTGCTGAATCATTTCTATCATAAAGCACAGGAGGGAAACCTCCCAAGCATCATCAACTCCAAGTATAACAGCGCGAAAACAATCGCCGGATCTACCGGCCTCTTGCACCAACCTATCCCCGACCTCTCGCACATCCTCATGCAAATACTCAACATTTACCTCGGAACGCTGAAAGCGGAAACCATATTTGAGCAAAGCCTGGATTCGGGCGCCATGCTGCTTCATCCATTCCATAAACTGAGCAGCTTCCGGAGAAAAGCCCTCCATTTCAACGCCGAGAAGGTCAGCAGGGCGCAAAATGCGCGGTCGATTGGCTTCAATCCGCCCGGAACGCACTCGGCAATGCCCGACGGAATCCATGGGCTCACTTATCAATAAAAAATCAAAACGAGTATCACCGAAGGTATCAATGCGACGCTCCGGCACATACAGAACGCGTGTATTCTGTATAGCAAACTGAGTTTCTGCATCATCCGGCATCGGCGTTAAACTCGTTGAATCTGCGAGGGCGACTCCACCACGAGGAGGAGCCGCCCACATTCAGAAAAGTTAACCTACTTGACTATCAGGCCTGGTTAGCCTTGATGTAAGCTACAACATCCTCAACGGACTTAAGCTTCTCCGCATCCTCATCAGGAACCTCAACGGAGAACTTCTCCTCGAAAGCCATGACGAGCTCGACGGTATCAAGAGAATCAGCACCGAGGTCCTCAATGAACTTAGCGCTGCTGGTTACCTTCTCGGGGTCAACGCCGAGCTGCTCGACGATGATTTCCTTCACTTGTGTTTCAATGTTGTCGGACATAAGATGTACTTTTGTTTAAGACGGCTCTATATTAACGCATCTCCTACAATTATGCAATACTAATTTGCGGAAAAAGATAAAAAATAGCTAAAATAAGGTAGAGGGCAACGACGCAAGCCCCCGGAACACCAGCAGTTCATCAACGGTCGCGTGGTAATTCAAATTATTTACAATCAATCCGGAATCACCACCGGTAACAACCATTCGGGGAGTGTAACCCAACTCAGAACAAATACGGCTCAAAATACCGTTGACCATCCCGGTAAACCCGAATAACGCGCCTGCCTGAATAGCCTCTACCGTTCCGGATGCAATAGCACGTGCCTGCATATTCAACGTAACCTCCGGCAAAAGAGCAGTTTTGCAATGCATATACTCGGTAAAGGCTCGGAGGCCGGGAGCAATGGTTCCCCCAATGTAAGTAGGTTTGCTATTACGTTGATCGACAACATCGAATGTAACAGCAGTTCCGGCATCTATCACAACTACCGGGCAGAGTCCGGTGCTCAATGCACCCAAACAGCCGGCTATACGATCTGCACCCAGCGTCGCCACTCCGGGATAATCAAACAACATCTCCATGGATGAATGAGCAGAAACAAAATGCAACGGGCACTCAAAATAACGCTCAAATACCCTGCGGGATTCCGGAACCACAGAACAGACAATTACAGCTTCATAATCAAAGCCTATTAGCAATTCAGAAAGAGATATGAATGACAAATCGGCAGTCGGCACCATTCGCATACCAGAAACAATAGCACCATCTACAGATAACAAGAATTTAGTACGAGAATTAGAGTTATCTATAAGTAGCACCTTTTTCGAGACGCTATTCATATATAAATCTCCTCTCAACATCACGAATAATCAGCTCAGCTGCACCACTTCTATCAGCAACTATCAAGGCATTCTTTAATTTTTTCCATCCTGCAGCGCGATGAGCCAACAAATCACGCACCGCGATAAGCAACTCAGCAGATGTATGCACAGACACACCGGCACCATCAAGTTGCAAAAGCGCCAAATTACCCTGTTCCTGCCCCGGCAAGGAATAATTGATAACGACAGGCAACTTCATGGAATAAGCCTCGAAAACGGTGGCTGCGCCGGCCTTACCAATATAAAGGTGGCTGTTTTCAAACAGAGAAGCCATATCATCAGTTCGCTCCAGCACCTGTACACGTTCACAAGACAAGTCTCGGAGTTGTTCCTCACGTTCTCCTGCCAAAACCGTAATGTAGGCCCCCGGACAAATCCGCAATAGCCCCGTCACATCAGCCCGAACGCGTCGCAACGGAGCAAACGCACCGTAAACAATACGCACATTATCAGAAGAAGGCTCAGTACAAAGAGAACTTCTGCCGTTAAACATCGCTTTCACAGGAAAGCCGGACACCATCAGCCTCGGTTTGGGTATTGCGTACCTGTCATGAACCAAGGATAAAGAATACTCATCCGGAAGATAAATAATATCAGCCCCGGAGAGCATCCAAGGTCTACTGATTTCAAGCGCATCCGTCACCACCATACCATACGGAACGGAAGTTTTTCCGTCCCTCCGCAAAGCATCAATCATGTAGCCGTACAAAGGGTATGTACACAACACGGCATCGGGCTTTATCTCATTGATAATCTCCTCAATATACTGTGTAACCCTGCGCAATATAGGGGCATACGGCTTGGATGCCCAATCAGCAGTATCAGTCTGCGCATACGTAATCCCCCATACCCAAGGTGCGCTGCGAACACAGAAATGATAAAACTGCTGCGTTACCTTGAACAAGCGCGGACTGCTTTCTAAGCACGGATCAACGTAATGAGTCGACCATCCGGCATTTTCGGCTGCTTGGGCTATGGCTTTGGCCGCAGAGTTGTGCCCTTCTCCATAACCGACAGTCAGTAGCAACAGTTTCTTTTCACTTCGCATAGGAGCTCATATAAAAGAAGCCTCGACCCTGCAACGGATCGAGGCACTGATTCAGAACAAAAGCTTCTTACGGACCAATCTTGCTGGGACGCCCTTCAAACGCCCCACGAAGCGGAACGTATATAACATCATTAGGGCTGAGCTTAATGGAGCGATCATGAGCGCTGAAGTAATCGTACGTTCTCGTGACGCCCTTGCGTGTTACCTGAATGTGGCGAGAACCGTGGTCAGTAATATCACCACAATCAATCAACGCCTCAATCAATGTAATGCCGGGACGGTACTGCAGATTTCTCTTGCTGGCCACATTACCGGTAATTTGGATATAGCGTTTGTTGAGGTCCTCAATTTCCTTGGGGTCACCCACCTGAGCGGAAACAATCGGATGTGCGTAAATTTTTTCCTCGATATACTTAGCGCGGATTAAATCCTCAAGTTGACGAGCGGTCTTACCGACGGCACGGATGCGCCCGGAAAGATGGGGGAGTGAAAGAGTACCATCGTCATAACTGACGAAATACTCACCATCAACGTTCGCTTTATCCTCTGAGGGTATATTGCGGAACGTGAGAACAATCTTAGAGCCATGCTGAGTCGTCTGCTGAGGAGCAGCCTCAGCCTGCGGAATCAACATGAAGATTGCAAACAGTGCCATGAGCACCGCCCTGAACGGAGTAATAATGGAATCAGTCTTCATACCATTGAATCGGTTAATATTAATCAGTACAAATCAGCATCAGATTCAGATGCCGGAGATGACTCACGGCGACGTTGCGGCGCAGCTGGGGCGTCTACCGGAGCAGATGCCAACGGCTCTGCCGGGCGAGGCGCTCCAACATTCGGCTCCTTTCGCTGTTTGTCATTCGTATAGTATGAGTAGTAAGTGGTGTAGTATTGATACTGCGTATCAGCGCTGATATCAACATTGTTCATAACAAGGCCCATAATCTGTCCACCGACATTCTGGATAATGGACTTGGTACGGAGCAAAGCTTTAAGCGGCATCTTGCGCGGCTGCAACACCACTAAGGTAGCATCTACCTTGCTAACCAACAGGGATGCGTCACTTACGCCAAGTACAGGAGGCGAGTCAAAGAACACCACATCGAAACGCTTAGATACCTCGGACAACAACTGATCCATACGGTATGAACCAAGAACGCCGGACGGGTCGGAAGGCTGAGGGCCGGAGGGCATAAGGTAAAGATTCGGAACCTTCGTACGGAAGACCACATCCTTGAGTTCAAGCTCGTTATTGGTAAGGTAATTGGACAAACCAAACTCACCGTCAATCTCAGCATAGCGAGCAAGGCGGGGACGACGCAAGTCCGCATCAATCATCAGCGTGCTATAGCCTGCTGCTGCATATACATATGCGAGATTACTGAGAGTCGTTGTCTTACCTTCACCGGCATTGGCAGATACAACGGCAAAAGTGCGAGCCTTATACAATGCCTTCTTCAGCTCAATATTCGTACGCAAAATACGGTAAGCCTCGGCATCAGGGCTGTTTCCGCCCTGCAAGACAAGCAAGCCGGCATCTTGAGGAATAACACCCAACACAGGCAAGGACAAGTGGCGTTCTGCATCCTCAAGAGACTTGACAGAGGTATCAAAGTAGTTATACACAACGGCAACTACAACACCGGCAATCAAGCCTACCACCGCACCGACAATCAGGTTAAGCTTAATGTTGGGGCTCGTGGGCACACCGGCTACGGAGGGCATGCTATACACCTCAACAATAGAGCGGTGCGCATTCAAACGCATCTTATCCTGTAACAGTTTGCTGTAAAGTTGGTCATGAGTGCGCTTGGCATTCATGTAATCTTCCTGAGCTTGGATAATTTCACGCTCTTCAAGTTTAAGGCCACGCAAAGCCTCATGAGCCTCCTTAATGCGCACACCGAGGTTTTCCAGCTCTTTTTCCTTGGCAACAAGCTGTTTTTCCATGGCATCGCGCATATCTACCAAGCCCTTATAAAGGTCCTGCTTTGTGCTGTTATGTTTTTCATCCAAACGGAGCACAATAGGGTGGCGCTCACCATAACCGGCCATCAATTTCTGAGCACGCTCATCTTCTTCCTGATGATACGTTTCATTAAGAGTACGGACGCGAGAAGATGCGTAAGATTCAGCAGAAAGAAGCTCAGAGTTAACAACGTACTCCAACAAATCTTCATCCTTGAGCCCCTTGAGCTGGCCCACATGCACGCGCATTCTCTCCAGCTCATTGATAAGCTGAGTTTGCGCAGACTGCAAATCGCGGTATTTTTGCTCTTCTGCACCGCTTGAAGATACAGAACCTGAACCGCCATTCCACATACCGATGAGATACTTACCGGTACTGATGATATAGCGCACAGCTTCAGCCTTATTATCTAAGTCATCAGCACTGCGGGTAAACACCTCCTGACGTTCGCTGATTGCATCCTGAATCTGTTGATTCTCCTGTCTATCACGAATTTCGCGATATGTTTGTGTTACCTGATTACAAATTTCACATGCGGTGGATGCATTGGAGCAACTCACAATGATATCCACCATATTGGTACCACGCACCGGCATCACCTTAATCATACCGGCAAGAGAGCCGGCAGCGCCCTCGGGACTGGTACCCCACTGCTTGGGCAAATTCAGCTTCTTGGCAACCTCCATCAAGTTACGTTGTGAAACGAGCACCTCAAACTGTGTCGTCATGTACTCCGTACCGGCCGCATGAGAACGAACCGGGCTTTCTGCTCCACCACCGGCAGTAATATCAATCGTCTCACCCGGGGGTTTGATTTCGATTCGCATCGAACTGGTGTACATTGGAGTAGAGAGCTTCGTAATCACAGCGCAGCTCACAAACACAAGCAAGAAAACAAACAGAGCCTCTTTCCAACGCGTCCGCAATATCTGAAGATAGTCTTGAGCGTGGAGAATGGCCTCTGCCTGCTTAACCTGGGACGTATTATCCGCCATTTTATGCTATATTGGTAAAGATAAAAAGGGAGTGGAATCGCGCACCGGCAACAGATTCCACTCCCATAAGATTTTGGTATTAGAACGAGTAGCTCAACCCTGCAGATACTACGTTTCTGTAGTAATCATCGGTCCCGAAGTTGGATTCCGAATCAGAGTACGTATAGTTGTAACGGAGATTACCGGAAAGCTGCTCGGTGAACTTGTAGTTCATACCGGCAAATGCTGTCCAAGTGGTGCGTCCGGTATCCTGAGCACCGCGAGTACCATCGGAGTAGGAAGCATCAAGCAAGGAAGTACCGAAGCTGAAGGACACGCGGGGAGTGAACACGTAGGAGCAATCCAAACCGACACGCCACGTCATATCAGACAAGTAGTTTGAGCGGCTATAGCGGTTATAGGTATCCACGTTTTCGTTATCGAGAGAGAGATATGCTCTCATGCTCAAACCTTTCGTCAGCTGACGATTGTAGCCTAAACGAAGATTGGGATAGATGTTATTCTCACCATCAATCATCTTAACTTGGGCACCGGCGGTCAAGCTGACGCTGGCAACAGGGCTGATAGCATGATTGACGGAGAACGTCGTGTAAATACTGTCGGAGTCATAACCCTCACTACGCATCTCATCACGCCAAGTAGCGGAGAAGCTGTAAGTAGTGCGAGCAGAGTGACGGAAGTTGAGGGAGAGACCACCCGTTACATACGTACGGTCATCCACCTCATAATCGGAGTCAGTGTAAACATTACCACTGTAACCGAAATTGGCAGTCCAGCTCCAACGGCAGTCAATCGTCTGAGAATAACTGTTGGACAAGTTCCAGTTCAAGCAGTCACCTTGAGTATGAGCCGAAGAAATACCGTTAGCGTAATCGGGCTCCGGGGAGTAACGCAGAACGAAAGAACCGGCGTACTGGCTGCTGGAAGAGAACGCATGTGACAATCTGGCATTAACAGAAATGTCAGAGAAGTTCCGTTGATCCGTTCCATTGGCGGTCTTGTTATAAAGCTGACCACCGAGGCGAACGTCATAAGACTTTTTGGTTACAGCCTCATTATCAGCGTAAGAAGCAGTCACGCCATAACGAACAAAGCCGCCACCCTCGCGGTTATCCTTACTGTTATTGAGGTTATCGTCATAACCGGCGTTCATGTATACACCATAGCGCACAGCGTAAGACTCGGGCAAACCTACTGCCGGAGCTGTATCATACAGAGTAAGAGCAGTAGCAGGTACGGTAAGAACACCGCAGAAGAAAAGAGCTTTAACGATTGCAGATTTCATCACTTTCGTATTTTTATTGATTACAATTTACCCGGATTAATAAGAGGGAGAGGTTACGGAGGGGGTGGGAAGAACACCGTTAATGTTCAAACCAACGTCATTGTGTGCTTTATCCGTAGCATTCTCATAAACACCGGATACGGAAGCCAACAAGGAGTTCACGGTGTTATCCGCTACGCCATCAGGCAAAGAAGCATCGTACAGTGCATCCAGCATGCCGTAGAAGAGAGCCTCCGTACCGGAGCCGGAAGCGGAGTATCTGGCACGCTGCACAGTTGCACCCTGCACTGCGGAACCTTTAACATCCTTGTACTTACGAACATAGGTACCCACATTGCAGGCAACGTCCTCAGGCAGAGCAAGAATAATGGCGCGCAGAATAGCATAACACTCACTTGCTTTCCACGTGGTACGCTGAGCAAGAATAGCTTCAAAAAGCTTATCAACTTCAGCCGGGGACTCCTTCGCTGCCTTATAAGCAGCATCACAAATCTCACTCAAGCGAGCCTTAGAATCCTGAGCAGAAATAGCAACCGCTTTATCCCATGCAGGACCGGCCGCATAAAGAGGCGCTGCGAGCACGCCCATCATCAGAGCAATTGAGAGGTATGTTGCCTTCATGTTGTTTCCTTTGTTTATAAACAAGCGGGTAGCGGGAATCGAACCCGCATGGCCAGCTTGGAAGGCTGGAGCTTTGCCATTAAGCTATACCCGCGCTTGACGGACTCATTCTACATTTTTTATCACATATGGCAAGTCTTTTTTTGCATTTTTTTGCATTTTTTTACATTTTACCCTCAACTTCCATGCTTTTTACCCATCTTGAGTCATAAAAATTCATTTTTTACATTTTTCGACTTGACTCACATTACTCTCTTGTTTATACTCTCCCCCGACATCGCGGGCGTCGTTCAATGGTAGGACGCGTGCTTCCCAAGCATGAGACACGGGTTCGATTCCCGTCGCCCGTATCTTACATAGCGAAGCAAACGGCTTCGCTATTTTTGTCCCCCCCCCTCTAAACGAGCACTAATTAACAAAAAACAAAGTCATTCCGAGATAAAAGCTTGACAAACGCCACAAAATTGCTTAACTTTTCCTTATATTTTCAGAAAAACGGACATCAGATATGCCTCTTGGACCACAAACACAGCGCGAGCCGTACCGACAAATGGAATTAACACCGGAAGGGACGGACGGCAGCATGCACACCCCGGAGCGCATGCTTGAGCAAGCAGAGCGACTGCGTTTACAAGCAGAGCGTTTTGAACAGCAAAGATTAGAAAGCGAAAGTCTGAGCCGGGAACTGGAAGAAAGCACCATCAAAAAGACACGTTTCAATGCAGATCTGAACGAAGTCGGGCAGCGATTACATAACGCCGTACGGAGACTGGAGCGTGAGCTGGACAGCATGGAGCGCGAGGCGCATGAAATGGAGCAAGTAAGTGAGTGTTTCAAGCGTCATTTACAAATTCTGTCATCCCTACAACCGCAACACTGGGCACCGGAGAGCGTCAAAGAACGGCTTCGCGAAGCGTTACCGAAGCTGGACAGAGCCGACAACGATTTTCACGAAGCCTACGCCTGTGGCAAGGAATACAGACACACCGCAATTTTCCGTCACAAACCGGGAGAAGAAGTAAAGCAGAAGTTCAGCATGGCCACCATTAAAGAAGAAATGCTCAAAGGCTTGGCATTTCATCTTCCCCTGTTCATGCTCATCCTCATCAGCTGGCTCATCTATCTCTTGGCAACAGCAGAATAACCCCCCATCAACATGTCCGGAAAACGTATCAGCAGACAACAGGAATACGCACTCATGGAAGAACAGGCGCGGCACACGCAGCGCAGCCCCAAAAGGCATTCAGATTACTTCTACGAGGAAGACTATTCTCAGTACACCAACCGGCTGGACAAAAACACCTTAGCCCCGCCGGAAGACATACTGGATGCCCGCAGGCGCAAGCCCGGCAAAATCAACATGCAGCACGTATCCGGGCAGAGCCGCAACGTCCTGACAGAAAACCTTATTTTACTTGCCTTACTGGTAGGCTCCATATACGGACTCTACAAACTGAGCATGTATTTACTCAACCAAGCCTGAAGCACCATGGATACGCCCGGAATAGATGTCGCCTACATTGCAAGGCTGGCTAAAATCGAACTGACAGAAGAGGAAACCGCCAAATTCTCCGATGACCTCAATCAGGTACTGGAATATGTAGCCCAACTGGAGAAGTGGGATACCGACAACATAGAGCCCATGTACCATCCACTGCCCATTTACGATGCCGTCCGCAAAGATGAGCCGGGGCAAAGCCTGAGCAACGACGAAGCCGTACAAAACGCCCCCGCTGCGCAAGAGGGGCAATTCCGCGTACCAAAGGTAGTAGAATCCGCACACTGACCCGGAAAGGAACAACACCACATGCTCAAAGGAACAATCACACACTGGCGTAAACAGCTCACCGCCGGAACCATAACACCCAAAGAACTGGTACAAGAGCTCGCCACTGCCATGGAGCAGCACAATTCCGGCACCAACGCTTTCATCTCATGGGATGTTGACAAGGCCTTGCAAGCAGCAGAAACAGCGGATCTGAGCAAACCGCTCGGGGGTATTCCGATAGCCATTAAAGACAACATCTGCCTTAAAGGAGAACCCACCCGCTGTGCCTCCCGCATGCTACACAATTTCGTAGCCCCGTATGATGCAACGGCAGTCAACAAGCTTCGCAACGCCGGAGCCATTCCCTTCGGCCGCACCAATATGGATGAATTCGCCATGGGGTCTGCCGGTAAAAACTCCGCATACGGCGCAACAGACAATCCGGCAGCCCCGGGACATGCTCCGGGAGGTTCCTCCAGTGGCTCAGCAGCGGCAGTTGCAGCGGGCATGGCCATTGCAGCATTGGGCTCCGATACCGGAGGTTCCATACGCCAGCCTGCATCCCACTGCGGCATCGTGGGGCTCAAGCCCACGTATGGTCGAGTATCACGATACGGGCTTGTTGCATTCGCATCATCGCTGGACCAAATCGGGCCCCTGACGCAAAACGTAGAAGATGCAGCCTTACTACTCAACTCACTTTGCGGGCACGATGAGCATGATTCCACCTCATCCACACTCGCCACGGAAGACTTCTCAGCAGAGCTCGGGCACAGCATTAAAGGTGTCCGCATCGGTTTACCCAAAGAGTACCTCAGCAGTGGCAATGATGCAGCGGTTACAAATGCTCTGCAACAAGCCATAACCAAACTAACGGAAGCCGGGGCGGAAATCGTAGAAATCTCCCTACCTCATGCGGAAGCCGTCGTGGCAGCCTACTACATCATCGCCTGCGCAGAAGCCTCCTCCAACCTCTCACGATTCGATGGTATCCGTTACGGATACCGCGCCGAAAACACCAACGGACTTGATGAGCTTTACAGTCGCTCCCGCGCGGAAGGGTTCGGGTCGGAAGTCAAACGTCGCATCATTCTGGGCACGTATGTACTTTCCAGCGGTTTCTACGACGCCTATTACGCAAAAGCCCAAAAAGTGCGCGCGCTGGTAGCACAGGACTTTGCCGAGGCCTTCCGGAAGGTGGACTTTATCCTTGGTCCGGTTGCACCCACAGCGGCCCCGCAACTGCATAACTCCGGGATGAGCCCGCTGCAAGTCTACCTTTCCGACATCTATACCATACCGGCAAATCTGGCCGGGCTTCCCGGCATTTCCGTGCCCTGTCCGCAACCGCAAGGCGGATTACCCATCGGCATCCAGCTGCTGGGACGTCATTACGCAGAAACAGCCCTCCTGAGGGTAGCCTCAGCCTTGGAACAAGCTTTCGCATGATTCCTACCTACCTCAGCATAGCCGGTTCGGATTGCTCCGCCGGAGCCGGGTTACAAGCAGACCTCAAGACCGGATTCGCCTTGGGGTGCTATCCGCTCACCGCCGTGACGTGCGTTGTCAGCGAGGTACCCGGAAAGGTAGAGGGCATCGTTGCGATGGAACCGCAATTCGTGGCGGACCAAGTGCGCATCTGCCTACAGAACTTCCCCGTGGCAGCCATTAAAACCGGCATGCTTTACAGCCCGGAAATCGTGCAGGCAGTCACAGCAGAACTGTCCAACTACGGGGGGCCCATCGTGGTAGACCCCGTCATGATAGCCACCGCCGGCGAACCGCTTATCCTGAGGGAAGCCATCGGCGTGTATGAGCAAAGCCTCATGCCACGCACAACCATACTCACCCCCAATTTGGACGAGCTCACCAAGCTTTTGGGGACGGAGCAACCTATCATCACTGCCGATGATCTTCAGCAAGCAGCACTCCTACTCACCCGCCGATACAACTGCGCGGTTCTGGCCAAGGGGGGACACTTGGGAGGTGATACCTGCACCGACATACTGGTGCAAAAGGATGGGACCACGCACAGCTGGTCGCATCCGCGCACGCTCGGCATCTCCACCCACGGCACCGGCTGCACGCTTTCAAGCGCCATCGCAGCACACCTTGCGCACGGGCATTCACTTGTCGGTGCCGTAGAACGTTCTCTACAATACATCACCCGAGCCATCGCTACCTCTCACCGCCTCGGCGAGCTTTGGGCGGTAAACCACCATGGATGATTTCCCCTGCCCGCGCCGGGACACAGTGTTCCGCATTTTGCAGCACATTACGGCACAACACGAAGAGCAGCCCGCCCGGAGGCTGCCATCATGGCCTGCTGAACACCGCTGACAACAACACGCGACGCCTCGGAAACCGCACCGGTAACGGCAACCATGCCATTCTGAGAAAGTCCGCATTGCACCGGAACCAGCGAGGCGCGGTTGTGCTCATCCAACTCAACAACAAAAAGATTTCCCTGAATGGATGTAATAGCCTGCGAGGGCAGCAAAAGTGCACGCTGCGGTGCTGTCACGCGCGCGCGCACGTTCACAAACATCCCGGGGCGCAACAACAATCCAGGATTCTGCGTATGAGCATCCAATTGCAAGGTACCGGTGGATGATGAAACCGTATTATCCACGCCGGAAATCACAGCAGGGAAAGGATAATGCTCACCATTGGCCAACAGCAACTCCACCTCGGCCCCGGGGCGTAAAGCACCCCGGGAACCACCTTGATTCAACCAATCCTGTTCACTGATACTGAACACCACCCTAATGGGTTGAAAACTGCTGATACTCACCATCGGTTCCGATGAAGGAGAGACAAAACTACCGACATCAGCCCGTGCAAACCCCACCACGCCATCCATCGGCGAAGAGAGCGTGCAATAATCCAAATTAGTCTGCGCCTGCATAACAGCAGCCTTCGCAGCCTGCAAAGCAGCATCCGCCGCCTCCATACGGCGCTGAGCCTCCGTAAACGTTTGTTTAGCGACAGCTCCATCCTTGAGCAAAGGGCGGTAATACTCAACATTCTGGCGTGCCTCTTCATAATTAGCCAAGGCCTCAGCCTGCTGCTCCTTAGCACGAGCAAGCGCTTGGCGGTACAAAGCATCATCCAAACGGTACAGCACCTGTCCTTTCTTAACATCTGCGCCGTTAGTAAAGAGGCGTTGCACAACGTAACCGCTCACCTGCGGCAACACAGCAGCTGTAACACCGGGCTCCAAGTGCCCAATCCACTCACGGTACTGAGCCACCTCACCATATTGCGGATGCGCAACGCGGACAGTGTATACCGGTAGCGCAGCCTCCTTCTTTTTTTCCGGTCGGCAGCTCAGTGCTAACACCGCTACCATTACCCCGAACATCAATTTCTTCCACATGCACCGTAATGACACACGCAAAAGCGCACGCATTCAGAAACAGCTAGCTTTGATTCTTGCCGTTCGGCATGGCTTTTGCTACAATAAAAGCGCATGAGCAACACTGCAACAGCAACCTTGCGTCCGGCATGGCGTTTTTTCTTCATCGGTCTTTGTGCCGTAGTGGCCGTTTGGGGACTGGGATGGAGTGCCCTCCGCATAGCCACGGAGGGAGTTGGTGTGCTGGGAGTCAATAACGGGGTACCGTGGGGGTGGGACATCGTTATGTTTGTGTTTTGGATAGGTTTAGGACATGCCGGCACGCTCATATCAAGCGTTCTGTTGCTCACCGGGCAAAAATGGAGGCTGCCGATAGCCCGGCACGCAGAGCTGATGACACTGTGCGCTGTCTGCACAGCAGCGGTATTTCCCCTGGTGCATGTGGGGCGGGCTTGGATGCTGTGGCAAATGACCCCCATACCGGTGGCATCCGGGGTGTGGCCTAACCTGGCCTCTGCCTTGGTATGGGATGCCGCGGCTATCACCGCTTATCTGCTGCTCTCCGGCATGTATTGGTACATGGGCATAGCGCGGGAGCGCCCATCCGCAGCCCGCCACCGCCTCCCCCTCGCAGGCAGTTGTCTTCTGATGGCCGGAGTACTCACCCCACTCGTCATAACCGTGCACAGCATTGTAGGTAGTGATTTTGCCGTCACCTTCCGGTGGCAAAGCGTCCTCATCCCCGCCTATTTTGTGTGTGGCGCAATTTTATCCGGCATGGCCGTTGTACAACTCATTGCCGCATGGCGCAATTGCCCGGCACCAACCCTACGTGGCATCGGAAAGCTGACTCTCGCATTAAGCTGTGCCATGGGTTTGTTTTACCTCATGGAACTGACGGAGCACCCTCAATTTTTCGGCCCGCAGTATACCGCCATCATCGTGCTCAATGTCATTCTGCCCGTCATCCTACTCAGCATCCGCAAGCAACGTTTCAGCAAACTTTGCATGGCTGCAGCCTCGTGCAGCATAATCCTCGGCATGTGGGCGGAGCGCGTCCACATCATCATCACCCGCTCCGAGCTCAAAACCGGATTCAGCTATACCCCCAGCGCGGTAGATGCCGCTATGCTCATCGGCAGCGTCGGGCTTTTTCTCATGCTTTACATGGGAATTTCCGCTCGAATGCCGGAGGAAAGGACCGACGCGCGAGATGACGCCCGAGCCTGCAACGTAGGCGCCCCGGCACGGGCAGCCGGCATCGGGTTCAGCCTCGGGGCTATTGCAGCCGTGAGCTGGAGTCTGCTCACTCAAGAAGTGGCAACTGCCGGAATACTCAGCTCTCGCCCGCACGGTCTCATTTACCACATACCGGCCATATTCGTGACCGCGTTACTGGGCGCGGGGCTGGGAATTTTCATCCACTTTATACACACCTTACGCCGCCCATGAAAAAAGCTACATTCATCTGCCTCGGCTGCATATTACTCACCGGCGGCATCCTCCTTTTGTATCTGCAAACATGCAGCAAGACAACTGCTCCCGTGCAATTTGTCTCGGACATGGTATCCACCCCCACAGTCCCGCAGTGCCAAGCACCACCGCCGGGAGCCATACCTTACGCTCCCCCGGATTCCGCTCCCCCGCAAGAAGCGCAGCTGTACTCCTATCACTGTGCCATGTGCCACGGTAACTCCGGAACAGGGCACAGCTACGTGGCCCAATACCCCGGCATGCCTACCGTAGCGGATTTAACAAACACGGACACCTCAGCAGACGAAACACTACGCATCATCCGCCAGGGACGCGGCGCCATGCCCGCCTTTGGCACCAGGCTCAGCCCGGCGGCAACGGACACCCTCCGGCAGCACCTTTTTAACACAATCAGAAAAAAATGAAGAGACTATTCCTCATCAGCCTTCTACTATATTTACTGTTGGCCAGCACAGCCGTACAGCACACACTGTCCGCACCCTTGGTCGGCAACGACAAGATGGTGGGTGGTATTCCCGTGGCCGACATGGTCTTTGCTCTACCGGCAGGCATATATGCCGCCGGGCTCATTGTCATCGGCATCGGCATCGGAGCCGAATTTTGGCGAGCTCTGTTACCCATATGCGGAGCAGGCTGGATACCAACGACACGTTTGGAGCAACTGAGCAGAGCCTCCCTATGGTGTGGTTGGCTGACATTAGGCACCTGCTGCATGGCTCTGCCGTGCATTTTCCCGCAACTGCAACTCACGCCCCCCCCGACGGACTCTATACTATACAGCGCAGAAAACTACAGATTATTACTTGCGGGCGGTTTTATCATCATGTTGGCATCACGCCTGCTCAACACCTACCTTCCCGCGCGCGGCAAATTAATTATCGTGCTCATGAGTGCCGGAGTAGGCTTAATGGTAGGGCAATACTGGTGGAACGGCTTACCCGTGGATTACTTAGCCATGGCACTCTTGCTGCCGGTTTCGCTCATACTCTGTGTACCGAGCAAACAACTTCCGGCAAGCTCACCGTTCCTGTGGATACACGTCACGGCGTTGGCTCTGGTGCTCTACGCAACGGCATTTTCACAACTCATACTCTCCTATCCGGCAGGGCCGGTGGAGAGTACTCCGGGCTGGCTGAGCGTCAAGTTCACTGCCAACACCCTACTGATGCTCACCCTCATCGCCATGCTCACTCCCGCACTGCGCAAACACCGTCTCACCCAACAAATTGCAGGCGGTGCTTCCGTTCTTGCAGTTATCCTATTCAATTGGAGCGCAATAGCCGGCCCACTGGATACCGCCCTACAAGGCACGCTACCATTACAACCGGCAGGCACGGTGTATTGCATCCTACTTTGCATCCTTACGGTGCTCATCATCTTCTGCATGCGCAGCTATTCTCCACAAACTTCACAAAAAAAGTGACTCCACCTGCAAAACGTGATTGCATTCTGCTCAAAAAAAGAGTAGAATGCCCGCAGTAGTTTATTTTAACTTCAAACCTTTGCTTTCTATGGCAGCTCCTACACTTAAAACAGCAGCTCCGTCCGGTGCGCCTCGCCGCGTTCTTCTCAACACCGGTGCAGCCCCCACCAAGCGCGTTACTCTCCTTGGCGCGGGTGGGCAATCCATCCCTCAAAAATCAGCACCTGTCCCGGCTCCGCCTCCTGCTGCTGCAACTCCCGCAGCGGAGGTTCCTCAGATAGACGCCGCGGCAGAAGCTGCAGCCGCACAAGCCGCTGCCGAGGCAGCCGCTCAGGCTGAATACGAAAAACAGATGGAGGAATACAACCGCCAGATGGAGGAATACAATCGCCAAATGGCAGAATATGAAGCACAGCAGGCAGCAGAAGAGGCTGCTGCAAAAGCCGCTGCCGAAGCTGCCGCTGCTGAAGAAGCAGCCAAAGCCGCTGCGGCCGCCAAAGCGGCAGAAGAAGCTGCTGCAAAAGCTGCAGCCGAGGAAGCAGCCAAAGCTGCCGCTGCGCAACAGGTAGCACCGCCACCTCCCGCTCCGGCGCCGGTGCCCGCACCGCCTCCCCCTGCCCCTGCACCGGTACCCGCACCGCCTCCCGCTCCGGCGCCCACCCCGAAACCGCGTCTTGCCGGTCCCAGACTCACACCGGCAGCTCCCGGTGCGCAAAAAACCGCAGCAGGTTCCAGACTCACACCGGCAGCTCCCGGAGGTGCAGCAAAACCGAGACCGGCAGCCGGAGGCGCCAAGCCTCTGGGAGGGCCGCGTCCCCGCCCGTCAAACGCAGCACCCGCAGCTATTCCCGGCGGAGTTCCCACACCGCCCGCAGCAGACATACCACCGCCCCCCGTAGCAGCAGAGGGTGAAGAACCGGTCATGAGCGAGGCTGAGGCAGCTGCACGCAGCAATTACCTGGAGCAGCTGCAGGCGGAAGCCAATAAAGTACCTTTCCACAAAAAGCCCATTTTCTGGATTTGCAGCGGTGTACTTGCCGTGGGCGCCATCGCTGCCATCATCGTAGTTCAGATGTCCAACGCCGCCGTGGAAGATGTGGAGCTGGACCGCGCCAAGATTGCAGCCGTCCTCAACCGCTCCATCGAAATCACTCAAAAGGAAATCGAGACCCTCGATGATGCTCGCAGCAAGGGAGTAGACGTAAAATGCAGCAAGCAAGATGCCGAGCTGTTACTCCACATCATCCTCAACCATGAGGAAAAAGACGAGTTCGGCAACCTGCGCTACGGCCCCAACACCGTCGGCACCGCCAAGAACGCATGCGTGCTGCTGGGGCTTGCCTCCGAGCAGAACCCCGACATCTGCAACATGGTGTTCAAGACACTCGCAGCTAACGCCACCAAGATGCACCATGAACTGCTTGACCTCCTCTTGGAGCGTTTGGTGAAGGCAAACATCAAAGGCGTCAACAAAAAGCTGGACGCCTTGGCCAAGACCCTCAAGCCGGGTAATGACGATGAAGTCCTTTCCGTTATCTGGAAGTACAAGGAACTGCGTGCCACCCCCAAAGACGCGCCCAAGGTCATCGCCCTGCTCAAAGGCAAAAACCTGGACAAAGAACTGGAGGACACCCTGCGCGCTTACATGCTTTCCCTCTTCAAGAAGATGGATGACACCGCAGCCAAGCAGCAAATCGGTGAGGATATCTTCAACGCCGTCAAGGGCAACGAGGAGCGACTCGCATCCCAAAACCTCATGCGCATGCTCGCTTTCTCCTGCGCCCCGCAAGCGCTGGAGTACTACAAGGGCAAAATGGAAGACAAACAAAACTGGCGCAAATATACCTACTTCTTCGGTAGCTGGCAGAATGACGACATTGTTCCCTACTTGGCACAACTGCGTGATACCTGTGATGACTCCAAAGAAGGACAGAAACTCAGCGGCATGATGGACACCACCATCATGAAGGTGCTTACCCAGGACCGCGAGCGTGATACTGAAGACGCCAAAAAGCTTCTGCGCGTTGCATTTGATAACTTCGATGCTCCCACCACGGACTACAACGAGGTGCTGGAGAAATACGACGGTGAAAACGCCCTCAAGGAAGGTGATGCCGGATATGAGGAAAACACCGCCCGCTATAAAGAGCTCGAAAAAATCTTCTTGCAGCGGGAGCGAGTCATCAAGAACCTTGCTAACTGCAGCTCTCATGAGTGGATTGAGGCCATCTTTACCGATATGGAAAAAGATTGTGATGCGGTTAACAGCCCCAAACACCGCCAGTTGGCTAACCTTATCCGCAAAACCCGTAAGGAAATCGAGCAAAATACCGTGAACCGCGCCAACTCGGCCGCAAAACACGAAAGCCGCCTCCTGAACGAGTAATTATCTCTCTTCTCCCCTCTCCGTGACTTACTACCACGGACTTAAGAGGTCTCGCCCATCCACGGCGAGACCTCTTCCTTTTCTCCCTTTTGTCATAAAAAATCAAGTTTGTGTGCAAAATTACAACTTTATGCTTGCAAATCCTGATTTTTATTGTAAAATCGCCCCGTCATCACGACATCGAGCTGTAGCGCAGGCTGGTAGCGCGCTTCGTTCGGGACGAAGAGGTCGCAGGTTCGAATCCTGTCAGCTCGACTCTTTTGGATTTCGGGATGCCGCAGCAGCGGCACAAGAATGGGCACGGAGCGAGAAATTGCCCCGAAAGCCCGCCGGAACCTACCCGGTAATTCATTGCAGTAGGGGGAGAAGAAGCCTTCCTCATGCCCAAGGCACCCGAAAACCGCAGGGTTTCCGTATTCCCTCCTGTTTCGCACAATTGACGGCTATCGGTACCCAACTCAAATCTTTTCTCACACCTAATTCAGCTCACGACTATGTCCGGTCATAACAAATGGTCCAAGATTAAGTTCACGAAGGCAGCAGCCGACGCGAAAAAAGGCAAGATATTCGCCCGTTTCTCACATGAAATCACCTTGGCTGCCAAAAGCGGCGGTGGCGATGTAGACACAAACCCACGCCTGCGCGCTGCCATTGAAGGCGCAAAAGCAGCTTCCATGCCCAAAGACAACATTGACCGCGCCGTCAAAAAAGGCACCGGTGAATTGCAGGGCGAAACCATCCAAGAAGTCACCTACGAGGGCTACGGCCCTGCCGGAACAGCCTTCATCGTGGAGGTTGCAACGGACAACACCAACCGCTGCTCCTCAGAAATCCGCACCATCTTCTCCAAGAACGGCGGCAACATGGGCACCCCCGGTTCCGTGGCATACCAATTTGATCGCAAAGGGCAAGTAACCATCAACGATCCCGCCTTAGACGAAGACTCCGCCATGGAATTAGCCATGGATTGTGGTGCCGATGAGTTTGAGGAAGGTGAAAACGAGGGTGAATGGGCATTCATCTGCGGCCCGACGGATTTGCAGGTGGTATCCGATGCACTGAGTGCAGCCGGAAAGAGCGTAACGGGCATGAAACTCATATCCGTAGCCCAAAATCCGACGGACATTACAGACGTAGCCACAGCCCAGAAAGTCATGCGCCTCTTTGAGCGTTTGGATGACTATGATGATACGATGAACGTCTTCTCCAACTTTGAGATAGACGACTCCATACTCGAGCAACTGTAAAAAGAGCTCGCCTGAGGGATTAAAATCAAGGCGAGTGGCATAAAAACCGCTCGCCACTCCGTTCTACAAAGCCCATTCTGTTACCGAAAAGGTATATCTGTGCGCCATGAACCACAACGCACCATCACATACCCCCCGCAACGGCAATATGCGTACGCGATTCTCACGCCAACCATTACAAGAAAGCGCGGAATCCCGTAGCTACGGACAACAGCGCCAAGGCAACCGCTTTGACCGCAACAACAACAACCGCAGCACTAACCGCATGCACAACAACATGGGCACCAGACCCGCCCGCCCCGTACGCCGGCGCCCCAGCTACGAACGCCCTCAACCCATCCCCAAAACGGGGCGCGCCTATGTACCCGTAGGTGAACCGCAAGAGCTCACCGGGCTGCTGGAAATCACGACCAAGGGCTTCGGATTCATCCGCACACCGGAATCTAACTGGGCTCCCTCCAACGAGGCCGTTTATGTATCTGCGGACGTCATCGCCACCTACAAGCTGCGCCCCTATGTGCAAGTGACCGGCATGGCGCAAAAGTATGAGCGTGGCCACCAGCTCATCTCCGTCAGCAAGGTTAACGGACTCCCCCCGGAAGAAGCAGCAAATGCCCCGCATTTTGAGGACTTGAAGGCAGTGAATCCGAATCACCGCTTATCATTTGAGACCGCAGCAACACGCTACACCACACGCACGTTGGACTTAGTTGCCCCGGTAGGACGCGGACAACGCGGACTAATTGTAGCCCCTCCCCGCACCGGCAAGACCACCTTGCTTATGCACATTGCGCAGGGAGCACTCCACAATTACAAGGACGATTTACACCTCATCATCCTGCTCGTAGACGAGCGCCCCGAGGAGGTGACGGAGTTCCGCCGAGCCTTGCCGGAGGCGGAGATATTTGCCTCCAGCAACGATTGCAGCATCAAAGAGCACTGCCGCATTGCCGAAATGTGTGTAGAACGCGCCAAACGCCTCGTGGAAAACGGCAAGCATGTTCTCATCCTTATGGACTCCATCACACGACTGGCCCGCGCCTACAACAACGCCGAGCGCGGCACCGGACGCACCATGAGCGGCGGTATTGATGCCAAAGCGTTGGAGACCCCTCGACGCTTGTTTGCTGCTGCGCGTAACACGCGCACTGCAGGCTCCCTCACCATTTTAGCCACGGCTCTTATTGAAACTAACAGCCGTATGGACGAGCTCATTTTCCAAGAGTTCAAAGGCACGGGCAACATGGAACTTGTGCTCAACCGCCGCATCGCGGAAATGTACATCTACCCCGCAGTCGACATCCTGCGCAGTGGTACCCGCCGTGAGGAACTCATCCTGCCGGAGTGGATGATGGAGAAAATCCACATCATCCGCCGCGCCCTTGCGGGGCACCGCCCGCCGGAGGCCATGGAGCGCTTACTCTTCTTCCTGCGCAAGTTCTCCACCAATTCTCAGATGCTCATGGGCATCAAATCCCGAGGTTAAGCGCACACAACCCATCATTCTCTACAAAAAAGCGGGCTACGTAGCCCGCTTTTTTGCTACTTGCGCCTCGTTCTGATAAGTCATCCGAGCAATAATGAAGCGTTATGACACAGAATATTCCTCACCCAAACAAGCTAAAAAAACAGCATAATTTTACGCAAAGCATTCATTTTTCAATAAAATCATTTTTACTTAATAAAAATTAGAACTCATATATATAGAGAGTTCTCAGTTTTCACACCTCTATTATGCCAGACCAAATCAACCAACCGCAAAACGAAATTACGTTTTCTCACACACAACAAACCAAACTCAGCAACGTCTTAATCAAAGCGTTGCAACGTGGTGACGCAAAAGGCGTCAAAGCAGCCTTCGCAAATGGGGTTGACCCCAACGGCACGGACGAGAGTGGGCTGAGCGTCTTGTCGTGGGCAGCCCTCTTGGGTAGGAGCGGCTGTGTCAAACAGCTTCTGGCCGCCGGCGCGGATGCAAACGCCGCCGACCCAGAGAACTGGAGCAGTCTGATGTTCGCAGCCGACAACGGGCACGTGGAATGCGTGAAACTCTTGTTGGCTGGCGGGGCAGCGGTGGAAAAGGCGGATTTAGATGGCGAAACCAGCCTGATGCGTGCCGCCAGGCACGGACACGCCGAGTGCATGCAGGTGCTGCTGGCCGCCGGGGCGAATCTGCACGCTGTAAACGTGGAGGGCACAAGCAGCCTGCAGTACGCGGTTGAACGTGGGCACACCAAATGCGTGAAGCTGCTGCTGGAAGCCGGAGCCGACCCGAACAGCATGCTTCAGCTCGTGATTGAAAATGGGCATAACAGCCTCCTCAAGATGCTGCTGGAACACGGGGCAGACCCAACCAGGGGTTGCGCCACTGCAAGCCGAGTCATCCCGGTAAAACTGCTGCTGGAGGCCGGAGCGGATGCCGACGCTTGGCTTGCCGAGGCAGCTGTGGACAACCGCAAATTGGTAGCCAAGAATCTGCTGAAGCACGGAGCGGACGCAAGCAAGGCTTTGTCCGCAGTAGCGAAGCGGAACAGCAAGTGCGGAGCACTGTTCTTGCTTAAGCAAGGTGCGGACCCGAACGCCGGGCTGGCACCTGCGGCATCAGCCGGGCATTCGGGCGTCATGGAGCTGTTGCTCCGGCACGGTGCCGACCCGAATACGGGTATGGCAGCCGCAGCAGCCTTCGGCAATATCTACAACGTGCGACTCTTATTGTGGAGGGGAGCCGACCCGACCCCGGGTATCAAGGCGGCTGCAGTTGCCGGGCACACGCACCTTGTAAAGATACTGCAAGAGCACGCAAAGCAATACGCAGCCTGAGAAAAAGCGGCGCGATAATCCCCCTCCCCTGCTCTGCGCAATTAACAGGAAATGCAGCGCATGCAGGGGGTGGGGGAATGCCGCAACATCGGCAATGACTGAAAACAAGCAGCGCCCCGGGGAGGGGGCACTGAGTCGGTAGATGAAGGCCGCGGGAAGTCGAACCTTACACCGTTATACGTGAACGCGCGCGAGGCACGGATTAGTTCAAGCGGAAGGTGATACGGGCTTTAGTCATATCGTAGGGGAAGACATAGAATACGATATTGCTAGCCTCACATCAGGACATTTTACTGACGTGGGTGCTTTATATTCGCATTTCGAGATTTGGCCTTGGCTTGTACTGCGGGGTTGGTGTGCTCTGAAATTCCTTAATAGCACATAGGGCATGGTAGGACTTTCTTCCTCCATGCTCAATCGTTTTATTAAGCTATTGAGTATTTTCTGCTCTCTGACGAAGAGCCCCAATAAGCGGGTTCAAGCCCCGCTTTTTGCTGTCTGCATCGTCTCCGAGTAATAAAAATTTACAAAAATCATTTTATGCTTGACAAGAACAAAAAAATTGCTTATTATTCCCCCAGCAAGACGAAGCAAACTATCTGAAGCCCGTTTTCTACCTCAGCAGACCAACATGATGTCACCCCTCCCGAGAATTCTGTGGACGTGGACCTTGTATATGGAGCTGTGAAAAACCATGCTTTACTAATTCGCTTTGTTGAAGCAACATAAAATCACGCTGAAAGCTATTTACAGACAAAGAGAACTTTATTCTTCATCATGCGCGGGCAGGCTCGTTATCGGGCTATGCATTCGCCTGACGGATTTTGTTACCCTCTTACCCTGTTGATGCCTCCGGTACTGAGTTTCGGTCTCCCCGGTTTGGAGTCTCGGAATCGCTTATGTTGTTTCATGCTGCACTAACTCACGCTGTCAAAGGCGTACAATCAACACTCAATATAATGAGCACTGATTATTACAATAACCCTAGCGCAGTCGGGGCCGGCAAGATGACTGCTAATCCGTCGAAGGTGGATTCTTCCTTCAATTCCGTTAACCTTAACCAAAACAACAACAAACTTATTGTTATGTCCGAAGATACTACATACACTACGCAAGAAAGTTCCGTTATTGCTGAAACAGCAAGCATGAGTATTCAGCCCATTATTGCACCGGGTTGCACCATTCTCCGCTCTGAGGAGCCGGTGAATGAGCAGCCGAGTTCGCAGTGCATCAATGAGGTGTTGCTCTTTAATTCCGAGCTTGTTGTGCCTCGCGATTCCTCTGTGCAGGTTTATGTGCAGATGGATGACGAGGGTGATTTGCTCATCACCCGCAATCCGCTTGTCGCTGCAAGCGCCGAGGCTCGCAATGCCGCTATTCAGGCGGAGCTTGATGCTCCCGCAGCGGACTCGCTGCTCTTCCACCGCCATTTGCAAGGCGAGGAGTGGAAGCATATTGATGATGCAGCGCTCTGGTCTCCGGAGCAGCTGCAAGGTAAGCGCATTTTTGCGCTCTCTGCAGGTTCTTGGTACATCAGCGCTCGCTTGTCCAATGACTACATGGCCTACAGCAGTGAAAACCGTAAGCTGTTCCGCTATGCCATTGTGTCTCTGAGCTCTGAGGAGCCGCATCTCTACACGCCGGATGCCTCCGTTTGCCCCGCTTGCGGCTGCGGCGGTGATAGCGATGGCGATGCGGATGCCCAACCTGCATCCGACCTGCCGTCCACCCCGGATGACCTCTGCCGCGCTCAGGCTTTCCCGGTGCTCACGGCGGATGGCAAAACCGCGCTGAAGTACGATGGTCCGTGGGGCTGGAGCGCTACTCGCAACGGGGCTTCCATCACCATCACCCCGACCAAGGGAGCCCCTCTCTGCTTTGAGACGGATGCCGACGATGCTTCTTCGGCGCACCCGTCCGGCACGTCGCGCAAGCGCAATATGCAAGTGCAGTTGCAGCTGGCAGACGGCTCACCCTGCACCGATGGCGAGCCTGCGAGACTGATGCTCAAGGATGACTCCGGGCGTTGCCTGGTGTTCGATGCTGCCTCCGGTGCCGTTGTGGCAACAATTTCTCCCGATAACAAGCTACACACTCAGGAGCAACGCTCAGCGCAAATTACCGAGCGCATGGAAAACGGCTTGCTGACCTGTGTATACTCGGCTGCGGAGGGGCTCATGAGGTCCACGCAGCAGGAGGATGGCGGTATTCTGGCGGAGTGGTTTGCACCCGCAGCTGTAACGGTGAATGAGGATGGCTCATTTGCCACGCAAGGCCTTGCTTATAAGACGGCTATCTACCGAATCACGCAGGAGAACGGGGTGCTGACAACATCCGTAACGCGCCAACAGCGCGACCGCGAGGCGCATGGCTCTACCCGCGTGGAAAACGGCGATTCTGTGGTGATTACCAAGGGAGCCGGGGCTGAGGCTGTTGTGCATACGTACACCACCACCTACCCCACCAACGGCATCATGCAACGAGTGGTATCCACAAAGCGCGCCAATGATACTGCACCCGCCGCATGCAGCTGTACTACCATGCAGTACACGGAGGGCGGCTGGCTGCTCATCGAGCAAAAACAAGGCTTTGGGTCTGATGCCGAGCAAACGGATTCCTTCTTCTACGGTGATTCGTTCCGCCCCGAGCGCACGTTCCGACACAATGGGAATTTCTCTTTCCGTGTGTATGACGTCTTGGGGCGCGTCACCTTGGAGAAATCCCCTTGGGGTGCCGGCCTTACCAAGATAACCCGCACCACGTATGCGACGGCGCGTTTCTATGATATTCGCCCCGCTTCGGTGGCAGAGCATCATGTGAATGCATCCGGCGCGGAGGTACTGTTCCGCAATACAACCTACAGCTACGAGGAATCTTCCGAATTAGAGCGTGTCACCACCACAGTGACAGCAGGTGGCAGTTCGCAGCAGCAGGTGAGCATTGAGGAAACTTTCGGCACCGCTCCCACCTATGCCTACGCAGCAGGCAAGCCGAAGTTCTCGCAAGGTATTGACGGCGTGCAGACTGTCCACGAGTACGAGGCTACGACCGAGCATGGGGCTATCCACAAGCATACCTCCATTACCAAAGCCAACAGTGAGTTGGTAGCAGCTCAGAGCCGCAAGAGCGAGAGCTTTATCGCAGCCAATGATACTACCACCTTTGAACAGGAAAGCATTTGGAACGGCTCGCAGTGGTTGCTCTTGGATACTACTGCTTACGAGTACGACGAGCAACAGCGTGTCACCAAGACCACGCGTGGCAATGGTCGATTCAGTACAACCACGTGGATGTGCTGTGGCGTACTCAGCGAAACGGACGAGGACGGCATCACCACCACCTACGCCTATGATTCCGCGCGCCAGCTCACGGAAATTTCTCGTGAGGAGGTGTACGACGGTGAGACCTGCATCACCCCCGAGACCATCACGGAATACACTCGCGATGCAGCC